>DOWI01000226.1 GCA_003519645.1 Oscillospiraceae bacterium | reverse complement strand
AGTTTTTGACTTGCCGGTTCTCCCGACCGCTTCAAAACAGCGGCCACTTTTTTTCTGAAAATATTGATGTTGAATGGCTTTGTGATGTAATCATCCGCACCTAAATCAAAGCCTTTCACCACATCGGCTTCCAAATCACGGGCGGTCAGAAATATTATCGGAATATCCCGTGCAGCACTGATCTTTTTGCACAGCTCGAAGCCGTCTCCATCCGGCAGATTAACATCCATAATCACCAGATCAAAGGTTTTGTCCCTTATTTTTTCAAGAGCTGCTGCCGCATCATGGGCAGGAACAGCTTTATATGCATCCAGTTCGAGGTTATAGCACAAACCGGAATTCAGCATTACATCATCTTCTACCACAAGAATTCGTTTCATGGTATCACTCCTTTTTCCTGTTTTCTTTCAGCCTGCCGTCCGCAGGCTTTGGCGTATACTTTGGTATTGCCCATGCATGACCGAAACGAACCGCTCCGTTAATTCTGTTCTCTTCACAGAGCTTTTGTATTCTCCGCTTGGAGATTCCCCATTTATTAGAAGCCTGTTGTACAGATATATATTCAAGCATTTGTATTCCTCCGTTTTGTATCTATGACTTTTAGTGTATACGCCGAAGCGAATAAAATCAAGATAGTAAATCTTAACTTTATCAGTCCGTGCAGCCCCCTCACTTTTTCCTTAATAGAAGTGAGGGGCATTTTTTATGCCTTCTCTCTCGTTGGAAAGGAGTGTGTTCGCCAAGATGAAACGAGGAAACTTTTTTGTCGTACAAAATCAGATTTTTGATTACAAATTATCTCCGATCGCCTTTTATGTGTACTGCTATCTCTGCAAATGCAGAAACAGAAAAAGTGGATGCTATCCAAGTAAGCAAACTATTGCCTCGGCCTGCGGAATTGCAGTGAGCTCCGTCAGCAAAGTAATTAAGCAGCTTTCCGATGCAGGGCTGATTGTGGTTACCAAAAACTTTCGCAACGGCAGGCAAATCAATAATTCCTATGAGCTTACCGATTTGGCTGTCTGCGAAACAGATGCCCCCATAGATCATGATGGCACATGCCCTGTCTTGCAAACGGATAGGAGTAAACAAGAAGAATAGCAACCTACCAGAACAACAATTTATAAAAACAGAGAAAGAAGTTATTAAGGCTATACCGGAAAAAACAGCAGGGTTGAATATTGTGCAGGTTAAAGGAGTTATGCTNNCCCACCGGCAAAGCCGTTGGGGGATTCGAAAGTGACATAACTTTTTGTCCGGTACCGCAAATTGTTATGTCAGATATTTAAGGAATGGCGTAATTACGGGATTTGTCCCCTCGATTTCTGCTTCAAAGGCAGGAAAATGCAATTCTTTATTTCTCTGTAGATGATTACAACCAAATAAACGAAAGGATGGAGTGACCTATGAAAAACAGAAAAATCATGAGCTGGATTCTCAATTTCTTTTCCAAAATGAGAATCGCACTGGCTGACCAGTTAGGCGAGATTGACACCAGTGTGTATGAACAGGCAGTGAAAAACGCTGTAAGCTGTTCTGTAAATCACGCTTCCAAAACCATGAAAATCGGCAGGACGAATTACACTGTGAATCTGCATTTTCTCCCTGACGGTAGGAGCATAGAGGACTGTGTGGAAAACATCATCGTCTCCAAGGCACAGGCTCAGGCAACGTAAATTTAGTGGTTTTCGGTATAGCTTTTGCAGACGTGTTAGGGTATCCTTGTGTTGCAAAACGCAAACCCTAACACGCTGTTTCATTTGGAAAAGGAGGATTTGAAGAAGATGAAACAGCAGAATTTACAGGTGGGAGCCTACACAAGGCTCAGCCGTGATGATGATAATATCGGAGAAAGCGGCAGCATCGTCATGCAAAAGGAGATCATTCGACAGTACTGTGAGAGAAACGGAATGGCGGTAAAAACCTACTACCAAGACGATGGCTTCACAGGTACCAACTACAACCGCCCCGATTTTCAACGGATGATTGCGGACATTGAAAGCGGAGAAATAAATTGTGTGATTACAAAAGACCTCTCCCGTTTAGGCAGGGATTATATCATGACCGGCTATTACACTGAAATTTATTTTCCTGAACACAGCGTCCGCTACATAGCCATCGGGGATAATTATGACACGCAGGATAGGAACAACAGCAACAATGATTTTGCTCCATTCAAATTTATCGTGAACGATTTATATGCAAAAGACATCAGCAAAAAGATCAGAGCGTCCAAAAACGCAAAGTTTTTGAATGGAGAACAGCTTGTTTCTCATCCGCCCTACGGCTATAAAAAAGATCCGAACTTGAAAAATCACTATGTCATAGATGAGGAAACCGCACCGGTGGTACGGAAAATCTTTGAGATGTACGCGAACGGCGTGGGGCGAAACACCATCGTAAAATATCTTCGTGACAACAAAATATTAATGCCCGCGGCTGTGCTTCATGTGAGGGGCATCCGGTATTCGAAGCAGATGGAGATAGAGGAAAACCGCTACCGCTGGAGTTCCGGAGGGTTGTCAAACCTGTTTAAGAACCCGGCGTATATCGGAGATACGGTACATTACCAATATCAAAAAGCCACCAACAAGAGCAAGGTGCGGAAAAATAAGCCTGAGAATGTGCTAATTATCAAGGGCACTCATGAACCGATTATTGATATGGACACATGGAATATTGTGCAGAGAGAATTACAGTCGCACCCTGACCGAACCAAAGTGCATGAGAATTTATTTGTCGGCATCGCCAAGTGTGCGGATTGCGGTAAGTCCATGAATCTCAACTGTGTGACCAACCAGCGCAAAAAAGGCATTATCCGCACCTACTCCCTTTACTGCGACACTTACAAAAAATACAGCAAGCTGGAATGCAGCTGTCATTATACCAATTACAAAAATCTGTGCAGAATCGTTCTTGAAAGCATCAATAGCCTGATTTCCAAGATGGAACTGGATGAGGATAAGATTATGAAACGGCTTCGCAAGCTAAAAAATCAGGGAACTGTGTCGGACGATAGCACCTCGAAAAAGGTGGCCAAAAAGGAAAAACGGCTATCTGAGATTGACCGGATTTATGCCAAGCTATATGAGGACAGAGCCTTGGAAATTGTCAGTGATGAAAATTTCACGATGCTCAGTAATAAACTTCAGGACGAACAGAAAAAACTGCGGGATGAGCTTGCTGTCATCAAAAAACGGAGCGAAGCGTTTGAAAAGACAGAGGAAAATATCCAGAGTTTTGTTTCCATGATTAAAAGCATGAAGCACATGAATGAGTTGGACAGGCCGATTGTGCAGGCGCTGATTGAACGGATTGAAATCGGGGAAAGCCGCACCGATGCTGATGGTATGCGGAATCAGCAGATTGATATTTTCTATAAATTCATTGGCAAAGTAGACTTTTGAGCAGTGAAAAATATGCTTCCCGAAAGTGCCAACAACATTTTTCAATGGACATACCAATATAACTTCAAATCGATTTATAGTGTTTGGAGTTAAGGGTCTACTTCAAGCCAGTAAAAATGTTAAAAATGCATTACTATTTAATGTATTATCCTTTATGTCAGATAAACTACTGACGGAAGGGAATACTGCAGCAGGAATTGATGAGCTTTATTTATTCCTTACTAACCTAACTGCAATAGAATATATCCGTAACTTTATGAAGCGAGTGCGAAAGAAAGAATCAGCGGTAATACTTAGTAGCCAAAACCTTGAGGACTTCAATATTGAAGGAATTAAGGAATTTACTAAGCCACTGTTTTCTATCCCGGCACACGCTTTTTTATTTAATGCAGGAAATATTGATAAGCAGTT
>DOWI01000205.1 GCA_003519645.1 Oscillospiraceae bacterium | reverse complement strand
AGAAATAAAGCCCGGTGCGGGAGGGGAGATTCAGCTTACCGATGCGATGCGTGTGCTGACGCTCAATGAGGGGATGACAGGAGTAGATTTTACAGGCAAGCGCTATGATATGGGAAACAAGCTCGGTATTTTGGAGGCAACATGTGAAGTCGCGCTTTCCCATTCTGAAGTCGGGGATGGGTTCCGCGCTTATCTTCGGGAACTAGCAAAAACATTATAATGATTTTGCCGGTTTCGATTCACGCGTATCTGATGTGGAAAGGTTGGCTGCTATGTTTGTCTCATCGATGCAAAAATCCCGTGAAAGAACAGGGATGACTTTTATAATTGCACTTCTTGCGGCCTTGGGTATGTTTCTCCCTTTTCTAATTATTGACCGCGGATTTTTTGTTTTTTACGGAGATTTCAATGTTCAGCAAATNNTGATGCGGTCCGCTCCGGAGATATCTTTTGGAGCTGGACCACTGACCTTGGAGCAAATTTTATCGGTTCCTATGCGTTTTATATGCTGGGCAGTCCATTCTTTTGGATTACTTTGATATTTCCCAGTGCTGTTGTACCTTATTTGATGGCTCCCTTACTCATACTGAAATTTGCGTTATCTTCGCTGACTGCTTATTTATTCCTGCGCCGTTTTTTAAGCCCGGATTTTTCAATGCTGGGTAGTCTGCTGTACGCGTTTTCAGGATTCTCGATTTATAATATTTTTTTCAATCATTTTCATGAAGCTATTCTATATTTTCCTCTAATGCTGCTAGGCATGGAATTATATATGAAAGAGGGCAGAAGGGGAATATTTGCAATATCTGTGTTTTTAAGCGCATTATCAAACTATTATTTTTTTATCGGTCAAGCAATTTTTCTTGTTATATACTGGATTGTTAGGGCTTTTTCGGGTGACTGGGAACATGTAGGTGCGCGCTTCATAGGATTGTTTTTTGAAGCGATAGCCGGTACTTCTATGGCAGCCTTCATGCTACTCCCCGCTTATTTTTCCGTTACGCAAAATCCAAGGACTAATGAAATTCTTGCCGGATGGGATTTACTAATATATTCAAAACCGCAGCGTTTTTTCGACATTATTCATTCCTTCTTTTTTCCGCAGGATATTCCTGCCCGTGCAAGCTTTTTTCCGGATTCTGATAATAAGTGGTCGTCAATGTCTGCGTGGCTTCCGGTTTTTGGCTGTACGGGTGTTTTAGCGTATTTGCAGTCCAGACGTCATCATGATTGGGTGAGACGGCTGATTATTGTATTGATTATTATTGCGTTAGTCCCCGGACTAAATGCTGCGTTTCAGCTGTTTAACGCAATCTATTATGCACGCTGGTTTTATATGCTGGCTATGATCCTTGTTCTGGCGACCATGCTGGCGATCCAGAATGAAGATGTTATTCCTGTCAATTGGAAGCGTGCTTTCGGATGGTCGGCGGGTATTACTGCGTTTTTCACTTTTTTGATTGGATTTATTCCTGTATCATGGACACCGGACGAAAAAACGGGTAAGCTGACAATAGGATTATATAATATGGAATATCCGGAATTCTTCTGGGTTGCAGTTGCTGTCGCTGTGGTTTCGTTAATACTATCAGCGCTGTTAATTGCATTGCACCTGCGTGAAAGGCATTTGTTTTTCAAGTGGTCTATTGGCGTTACCGTTAGTGTGATATTGATTTTCGGATGGTATAGTATCGGCGTTGGTAAGGTTCAAGGCCGTTTTTCATCATCCTATATCATTGATAAAGCGATTAATGGCTCAGAAAAAATAAAACTGCCGGATACAGCGATTTTTTCTCGTATGGATTTTAGTAATGATCTTGATAATTTGGGAATGTTCTGGCAGGCTCCCACCATCCAGGCTTTCCATAGTGTTGTTCCAGGCTCTATTATGGAATTCTATCCGACAGTTGGGGTGAAAAGGGACGTTGGCTCTCGGCCCGAACATGCACATTTTGCGCTGCGGGGATTACTATCGGTGCGATGGCTTTTTGACTACGCTAATGATGACAATGCCCAATATAAAAATGAGAGCAGTTATTTCTCACAGGTCGGTGCGGACAGAGAGGCAAAATTGCTAATGCCGGGCTGGAGTTATTACAATAGTCAAAACGGATATTTGGTTTATAAAAATGATTATTTTGTACCGATGGGATTTACATATGACAGCTATATGTCCAGAACGAAATATGACAGCTTAAGTACCGATATACGTGAGCTTTCTTTAATGAAGGCCATCGTGCTTGAGGATAAAGACATTAAAAAATACGGAAAATATCTTAATTTCTTTGATGATTTTGGATACTACTATGCCACATTTACACAGGAGGAATATCTTACTGATTGTAAAGCAAGAAAGGCATCCTCATCCGCCTCATTTAAACGCGATAACAGGGGATTTTCCGCTACAATTTCATTGGATAAGGAAAATATTGTATTCTTCAGCGTTCCGTATGAAAAAGGATGGTCGGCAACCGTAAACGGAAAATCTGCAGAAATCATCAAGGCAAACGTAGGTTTTATGGCAGTGCTTTGTCCGGCTGGAGAAGATATTTCGATACGTTTTCACTATAAGACACCCGGCCTGCTTACCGGGGGAATTATTTCCTTTGGCGCGCTATTTGTTTTTTCTGCTTATTTATTAATAGCTATGTTTACTGGACGACGCATCCAGAATAGCAAACTGCAAAAATCGCCAATACCACCGGCTGTTTCGACAGAAAACCGTGAAGCTGACCCTAATATTGACAGCTTTGATTTATATAGCTATTATCCGGGTACGCATCCGCCTGTGGATGCGGAGATTGAAGAAAAACTGTCAGAAGATAGGACTGCACAAAGTTGGCCTGACAACAATATTGAAAATAACGAATAGGTCATTAACCAGTTAAAGCCACCGGCAATTCATTAGCCGGTGGCTTTAACTTTTTTCAAGGAAATTATTCGTGCTCGAGAATTTCCTCTCGTTCGCGAAAGAATAGAGAAATGCACCAGATACCTGCCAGAGCGACAATCGTATAAATCACACGGCTAACAGCGGCTCCCTGGCCACCACAAGCCCATGCAACTATGTCGAACTGAAACAAGCCGATGCTGCCCNNCAATTACTACAAGGATCAATGCCAGTCTGTCCAGCATTACGCTTCACTCCCTTTGTCTTATGGCATGCCGTGCAGGAGTCCGCTTAACTGCATTATTAAAATAAGATTGAATATAAGAATGCGAATCCTGCGCGCTGTTATTATGGACGCATACGCATAAGATTATACATATATTTTTTAATATTTAAATTATGATAACATACAAGCTTCAAAATTTAATTTCAAGAATAAATTGATATAGAGGTGAGAATTTTGGATACAAGAGAACTTTTTGCACGGCTTATAAGATGTGAGGCAGAGGGAGAGGGAGAATCCGGCATGCAAGCCGTGGCAACGGTTGTTATGAATCGGGTAAGGGTTCCTTATGGCGAGTATCAGAGAATCGGTTTGGGAAACGTACGCAGGGTCATTGAACAAATGTGTCAATTTTCATGCTATAAAACTGTAATTGCAGGTGTCGCAAACCCACAAAACGTTTGGTCTATGACGCCCAGTGCAGCTCATTATCAAGTAGCAGACTGGGCAATGAACGGAAATATACACCTCGGAGCAGGTGCAGAATGTCTGTGGTATATGAATCCTTTTCGTCCTGATTGTCCGAATTTTTTTCCTTATAATAGAACCGGGTATTGGTATACCAGGATTGGCGATCACTGCTTTTATAATCCAACCGGAGCATATGCTCAAACATAACACTTTTTCATTCAATGCTAAAATGCAAATTCTGGCATCCAAAATGAATAATAATTGTGAGGTGTATTTTCGTGTCATATCGTAGTATTAATTGGATGGGCAACAAAGTAATGGAAAACCAATCAGATTTACAGCAAAAACAACAGTCGCAGCAACAGCCGAGAGAACCGCAAATGCAAAAACCAATGCAGCCCCAAACGCAGCGATCAGAACAAATGATGCCGGGCCAGACTGAGATGCAAAGGCCGGGACAGAGGCCTATGCAGCAGCAGACACAACCTCAAACGCGGCGACCGGGACAAACACAAATGCAACAGCCGCCCGATCAAACACAAATACAACACTTCGGGCAGACGCCTGTACAGCCACAGGTTCTGCCTCCGCAGACTGCTCCCGGAGTTCCAGTAACACCTATTCCCGGTTTGCAGCCGGGAGATATGGTTCCGCCGTTTATGGAAGGTCCTCCGCCTGTTATGGATATAGAGTATATTCCTGGTTATTTGAGGAGTATAATCGGCAGAAGAGTGCGGGCGGAGTTCATTATCGGAAGCAATCAGTATACCGACAGAACGGGCGTACTCATTGATGTGGGCGTAAACTACTTTGTACTTAACGATGTTAACTCCAGAACAAATATCATGTGTGATTTATATTCTGTCAAATTTGTTACTGTCTTATTAGATTAATTAATGGAATACATATTTTTCATAATAGGATTTTTATTTGGAAGCCTATTTCCCTACAATAGTGGCTGTTGCTCAACTTTTGTTTTGCAACAGCCACTGTTTTGCGGCAAACCTCAAATCCCCTCGGCTGAAGCCGAGGGGATGGTCTAGCACTGGAGGCCGCCTAAAGCTCTTTTCTCACCCTTGTGCTCAAACTGTAAGCTAAACGTTAAAACCTTCATTCTCAATGGGCATGAAGAACTTGAACAACCGTTGATATAAAAAACATTAGACTTTAACGATTCCCTCAAAAACCTTGACAGCATTACCGGTCATGTAAACTGTATTATCTGTATATCGAATCGTAAGGTTGCCGCCCTTAAGTTTGACGGTGATTTCCTCGTCCTTCGGGCAATATCCATTCAAAACGGCTGCCACTGCAGCAGCACATGCGCCGGTACCGCAAGCCCATGTTTCACCACTTCCCCGTTCCCATACACGCATTTTTAAAGTGGTTCGATTTACAACCGTAATAAACTCTGTATTTACGCGTTCAGGGAAAAGAGGATCATTTTCAAACATTGGGCCTATTTTCTCAATATCAAGATTATCGAGATAATCCATGAAAACGACACAATGAGGATTACCCATGGATACACAGGTAATATTATACTCCTTACCGCCAATATTAACAGGTCTTGCAATGACGCTTTGCCCATCCAACTTCACTGGGATTTTGGCTGGCTCAAGAATAGCGAGGCCCATATCCACTGTGGCTGAGCTTACCTTATCGTTT
>DOWI01000119.1:3804-4671 GCA_003519645.1 Oscillospiraceae bacterium | reverse complement strand
ATCTTCCCGGCAATGGATTCTATGGTGTACACCGAATCGTGCAGGGAAAGCCGCTTGTCTACCATCAGCTCGTTCACGCCGTTTGCAATGTCAAGTAATTCCTGCTCTGAAACACGGCGCAGATCAATGTCTCCATAGTCGATCTGCTTCCACGAAGCAAAGATACGGTCAAGAATCTGTTCCTTGCTCATTTCCAGCGAAAAGAACTGAACCCGTTTCTTGTCAATGTAATTTTTCAGCGCAATATTGGCCGCAAAACTTGTTTTCCCGGTTGANNCCAATGTAGCAAAGGGAACCTTTCCGCAGTCCATGGAACGCCTTGTCCAGCTTTGAGAAACCCGTTAGGATTCTGCTTTGGGGGTCAACCGGTTTGTCGAAGCTGGAAAAGTAATCCGTGAGGTAGCTGTCATCCTCGCCTTTTCCCCGCGCGGATTCATCCGAAACGATTCTGCCCATGGATGAAAGCAATTCGTCGTAGTTTTCATGCCCGACAACCAGCTCATTCAGCTTCGCTGTGACGCGCCTGCGGCCGCTTTCGGCCTTAACCGTGTCTACATACCCGTCGTAGTTTGCCGTTGAAATAAAGGCTTCTGCGGCGGAAAGAGCATATTTCTTTGTATCCTCCGGGATCTCTGCACTGCCGAATATGGCAGCGTCCATTTTTTGCCCGGAAAGGATTGCTTTTGAAATAATGCCGAATGCTTTGGAGGCAAGAGGATCTTCAAAGTCAGCCTGGGTCAGGGTGTCCACAGCGTAGGAGCATTCCTCCGGAAAAAGAAGCAGGCCGCCGATCACGGCAGATTCGGCGCTAAAATTATCCGTCACAATTTAGGTATTCCCTCCCAGTTGTCTTCCGGGGCAGGCGTG
>DOWI01000119.1:527-3783 GCA_003519645.1 Oscillospiraceae bacterium | reverse complement strand
GCCCCTTTCAGAAAAGAACTCGCCTCGGCCATTTCAAACAACCGCTTAAAGTCTTCCAGCTCATACCCGGAAGCAAATCGAGCATGAATAGCTTTCTTCTTAGCGTCGGATAGTTTTGTCAGTTTGGGATAGCTTTTGCAGATGGAAGAATACAGCCTTTGAATTTTAAAATATGGGGTGCCGGAAGATTTATCTTCCGCTTTCTCTCCACTCTCTTTTTTATTATCTGTGCTTATATCTGGGCTTCTATCTGGTAATGGTGGGACGATTTCGTCTGCTGTGGCGGACGATTCCGTCCAATGTGACAGACGATTTCGTAAAATGGAGCAGACTGAATTGGAAAGTGTGTACCATTTGGTCCGATCGCGCGGATCCTTGTTATAATTTCCTGTGATTATCATGCTTTTTTCTACCATGCGCTTCAAAATTCGCTTGATTTGTGGAGCACTCCAATACGGAAAAATTTCGGTAAACGCTTCAATCGAGCTGTACGTCCAATAATGCCCGTCGTGAAAATTTGCCCTGTCTGCCTTATTCTTTTGAATCCAGAAAAATAGGTGGTTTAGAACAATTGCTTCATCAACGCCATATTTTTTGGCGATCTCAACGTCAAACGAATGTGTCATTTAGGCTCAACCTCTTTTCAAAACACCGTTACCGGAACTCCGGTAAGCCGCTGAATTTCATTTTTGAACTGCGCCGGGTCGCCGTTGTTCCGCGAAATGTGAATTNNCTTCACGTTCTCCAGGCTGAAATGCGCCTGTTCAATGCGCTGTTTCATGGAATCCGGAATCCGGCCTTCAGACACGCTCCGGCAAATAAGCTCATGGCTGTAATTGCACTCCACCATGATGATGTTCAGCGGGATCTTTTTTCCTGCGCTGGTCTCAAATTTGTAGCGAACATAGAAAGAATCCGTTACAAAGAAAAGATTTTCGTCTGCGGCAAGGGAATGAAGAAGAAAACAAACCGGCTCGTAGGCATCGTGCTGTGCTTTCAGCGGTGTTACCATCCAGCTTGCCAGGCGGAACGGTTNNAGGAAATTTCGAGAAATGTGCCGGCGGTTGCGTAAATGTTGATCCCGCGTGCTGAAAGGTCCGGAGCACTTCGGGCATGATCGTTATGCCCATGCGTAATAAGGCATCCAGCAACGCGCGGCAGTAAATCAAAGTACCCGTCCAGAATCTTTTTAGTGCGGATGCCCGCTTCGAGNNGTTTCCTGTGCTCCCGGAAGCAAGGCATTTAACTTCAATCGGCATAAGGCATCAAATAGGGCATCTGTGGCTTGCTGTGGGCTTGTTTGAGGTGGGGGCCGGTGTAGTTTCACTATTTGCGGCCTTTGGCTCGTCCTGCGGCTTTTCATGGGCAGTTGTGGGGACGTTACTGGCAGGCTCCGAATTGTCCTTTTGGCCTTCCGGATGGTCGGAGTCTGCACCGACCGGCGGCTCCTGCACTTCTCCGGTATCCTCGTCCACATCAATGTCAATCGGCTCAGAGTTGGCAAACTGCTTGACCTCGCGGTTTGCGGCCTTGTAGGTTTCGTCCGTAGTTTCCTCAAACATGGTTTCCAGGGCACCGTTGCCAAAGTCTTTCGGAATCTTCTTGATCGCATTGTTCCGCATTTTCCGCTCAATCATGGACTCGCGGCTGAACGGAGCTGTCCATGCCGGACTGATGTAGGGCTGCAACTCCGGGTCGTCAAGGATTTCGTCGATAGTTTTGTGTGCCCGTGCCTTGTCGAAAATTTTCTTCTTGTCGGCAATTTCTTTTTTCTGGGCCGGGGTGGCATCGTACTTCTTTTTGACAATCCCGAAGGTTTCCTGCATAAGGTTGTTGTTCAGGTGAGCAAGAAGGTTGTGCCGGACGCCCTCCCGCTCGGCAATGTAGTAGTTGGCGTACTCTTTCCCGTTACCGCCGTCCATGAGGAGCGGGTAAACAATTTTGACGATTTTCCCGATACTGCTTTTCTGCGTCCATTTCGGTGGCGTCATATCAAGGCCGTTGTAGGACGGATATGTAAAATCGTCTCCTTCATGGACCTTCCAGATTTGGCAGATGCGCTTTACTCCGCGCCCAAAGTTGGCGAGNNGGCAGACGTGTTTCACATTGCGGCCAAAATTGGCAAGGATGGTATCATTGCCGTCACCCTCGATGCCCATTTCAACCTGTTTCTTCCAGATATCATGTCCTTTTTCGTCCGTCCGGTGGGTATTCACATTCCGGAGTTCAAAGAACACTTCGCGGGGCTGAACGGCGGCATTGAGGCGCAGACAGGCAACTTTGATAAGGATGTCGGAAACCGTGCTGCGGTCTAATTCCTGGCTGTTCCATGACACCCCTGCTTTGTCCAGGACAGCATTGATACCGGAAATAGCGTGCATCACACACTGTTTGGAATAAGGCGTGAGGTTCAACTCATTTTTTTCCATCTGACTTTCAATCATCGGCATAAAGGTATCAGTTATCCTGGTTAAAGCTGTCCCGAAACTCTTCTTTTTGCCGGCATTGGCCGCCGGTGCCTTATTTTNNAGTTTTGGTTTTTCCCACAATGCTTTTCGCCCGGTCCCGGAAGGGAGCGATCTCCGCTTCCGGAACGTTGACAGCGGTTACAACGGCGGTGGAAGTGCCGGATGTACTGGGAGCTTCCACATAATCCCCGACGGCAACCTCGCAGGGCGTAAAATATGTATATTCGCGCCCGGAAGGTACACCGTTTTTCAGAAACCGCAGTTTAATCACATTCGTCTTATTCATGCTCTTGATCCCCTTCCTCAATTTCTTCCCCGTCGGAATCCCCGGAACCATCTTCCGGCGAATCCTGCGGCGGCTCTTCAGAATCCTCCGGCTGGGCATCGTCGTCTAGCTTGTCTTCCCCGTCGCCCTCGTAATGTTCCGCAAGCCCTGTCTGACCGTCCACCGTGACCGTGCCGCCGGACGCTGCGCCATCAGCAAAGGAAAGCTGATGTTCACGATCTTCCGGGACAATCACGCGGCCGTCCTTCTCGACAGTAATTTGCAGATCATCCGGAAAACGGATAGGTGTTGAGACTTTCGCGGGCTTCAGGTTGCAGGCAACATTACATTTTTTAGGATCCGGCTTTAAAACGCTGCCGTAGTTGTTGATAACAATTTTGATTGAAAGTTCTCCGCTTTCAATCAGCTTTGTCTTCATAGCTCGGGACAGATCGCGGAGCTTGGCATCGGCATCATCAAAGATGGAACTAAACGCCGGAAGGCGAAGGCTTAAATCCTGACC
>DOWI01000119.1:258-520 GCA_003519645.1 Oscillospiraceae bacterium | reverse complement strand
CTCCCCGGCATCGGCGCCGGATTCCGGGGAATCGTTCCCCTGTTCCATTTCCGGGGGATCATCCTCAGGTGGAACAAAATCGTTATTTTCTGTCGGAGTATCGCCAAAAGTCTGCTGTTCCATTTCCGGCTCTTTTTTGGTTGTGGTACAATCGGCGGTAAATTTGTGCTTTAGAGCATATCCATCCAGAGCATCCTGCGCTTCCTCAAACGTGTCAAAATCCGGAATGGTGGCAACCTCGGTCCTCATGTCGTCGGTGCCG
>DOWI01000119.1:0-192 GCA_003519645.1 Oscillospiraceae bacterium | reverse complement strand
CCTGCCGTCGGAACGGCATCGTATTCAAGATGAAGCTGCTCGGTCAGCGTGGCGATAAATTCGCTGTTGGTAGGATGGTCATGGTTGGCATTTGTGGTGTAGCCGAAAATCTTCTGGAGCGTTTTCAGATCACCACGGCCCCATGAAACTTCAATTGCGTGCCGGATTGCCCGCTCAACACGCGAAGACGTG
>DOWI01000159.1 GCA_003519645.1 Oscillospiraceae bacterium | reverse complement strand
GTCAATACCAATATGGCAGCCGGATGGCTACGCCGCATTCTCCGCAGCAGCTGCCGCAGTTTTCGATCGCTTTCCCCTGTTACGGTACAGGAATTAATCACAATCGCGAGCCCGTCATCGGAAATTTGGGTGTCGGCATGGTATTCGTCGGTATGCCAGCCCTCATTTTCCATAATTCTGCGCATGGCTTGGGTTTCGTATTGATTCACCTTGCATCCTAGTGTATGAAACAAAACATTCATGTTAAAAATCGCTTTCCCCTTGTTGGTATAAAATTCAGTTAAAGGCAAGGAGCGCCCCCCTTGCCTTATGTATATTGGTGTTTATTATATCCGCAACCCTGTTGTTTTACCAAACCGGATAAACCAAACGGTGACTGCTTGATTGGGTGATGCTGTAATAATGACTGAGTATCTGCCTATAATCCCATTTGGCATACTGTGCATAGTTGGCAGCGCCCCACTGGCTGAGCCCAACGCCATGCCCATGCCCTTTAACACTGAACGTCAGGGTATCCTTGGTGGATGAAACGACTTCAAAGGCGTGCGAACGCAACTCAGTTGAACCCGAACCCACCGCCAAGCGCATTTGATTCCCCGTTATATATGTTTTAACCCCGTCTTTGAAATAATATGCGTTGGTTTGTGTCACATATAGTCCGTTTTTGTCGTAATTGCGTACATAAAAAGGCGTTTTTCCATCCTCAAACTGAATGTCACCATATTTTATTTCCAGCTTAGTCTTAAGTTCGTTCATTGATATCAGATAAGTGGATATCCATCCGGCTTTCTCCGGCATATAGGACTCGTTTTCATAGAAGCTATGTACACTCCGGAGATGGGGTAAATTTGCCCAGTTCACCTCATGGTTGTTGGCGGTAAATCCGGCTGACGAACTGAAATAAGGGGTGTATATCGGTGAACTGTTGGAAAGCAGCTTGATTCCCACCACTTCCCCAACTGCAGTATGTATTTTTTTATCGTTTGGGTCGCTTAAATCAATCTGCTTAAGCCCGACCGAATACGCTGATTTGGTCTTATTTTCATGCAAAATGTATGTATAGGCTGCGATTGCCTGTGCCTTTTGCGCCGCAAGGTCATTTGCCATCATGTCCTTATCACCAATTTCCGTTTTTACAACCCGGGCAAGCAGCATTTGAAGTTCAGCTTTATTTTTGGGCTGGATAACCTCGCTGCCGCTTATCACCTTGCAATCGGCAAGAAACTCGGATTCCGGAGATGATCCTGCCAAAACCGGGGGCGCCTCAAGCACAGGAGGCACAGAAGGCTGGGTTGACGATGTTGGCGTAGTGCTTGTAGTGGAATTGGTTTGACTAGGCTCAGGCTCGGNNTTTGTAGTGGTCACAGATTTTCCGGATGTCTTTGGGACGGTAGAGCTTGCATCGGTTGTACTGGTGTCTGTGGTCTGTGTAGTGACATCCGAGGTTGTTGTCTGCAAAAGAGTAGATGTGGTGTAAGTATTTGCGGCACTTGCTCTGGTAGTGTGCTTCCATTCCGGTGGCATAACAGCCGACTTGTTATAGGTTGCACTGGACAAATCCACAGACTCGGATTCACCGGGCAGCAGCTTTCTTGCCGCTACAACCAGTCGGGCGCCAACGTAACCCGCAACATCTTCAAAATTAGTTGATAAAAGGAGAAGGGAATCTCCTTCCTGGACTTCCACCTGCCCCGGCGGCAGGTTATACAAGGAGCGGGTTTTCAGCTCCCCTGCAAAGCTCAAAAATTCGTATTCATCTGTAAATACCGAACGGGTATAATCAAAAGCGTGGTTTTGGTTGTCCGGCTTGGTCAATGCCATAACCGAAAATATTTTCCACTTTGCACTTTCAAAAATCGTGTTCATCTCAATAATCGGATGTTCACCAAGAAAATCAAGATTGTTGTAATACAGGGTAAGATCGGAAAACATCTGCCCGTCGCCTGTATTATTGCCATAGATCACCATCGAGCGGTTGATGGATGATGGAGATATAAGGGCTGTATTTTTATAGAAATAGGGAACGCCGTAATGAGAAACCTGACGATTGTAGTTTCTGTTTTTGTAGTAAGCATCGCCGTTGTCCTGCATAATCGGATAATTTATGCTTGTATCATCAATTTTCACCCACCCCCGCACATCGGGATTGCGGGCATACAGTGCATAAAACCGTTTCAGCATCCCCTCGGGGTAGTCGATACCACTATCCGTTTGGATGACAGGGTCGCTGGAATCGTATAAACTCTCAAGGTCGCGAAACAATGATTTATTTTTCAGCGGCTGAAAAATCTGCAGATAAACAAACGATAACAACACGCCGAATAAGAACAGAACCGATAGCATCAGCGCGGATTTTATGACGATATCCACCCGACTGTCGCCTTTCCACGGCAATATGTGCTGCAGGATTGTACGTTTTTTTACCGGCACACTGCTATGCGGAATGAAAGGCGGGACAGTCTTCTGCGGCTCAATAATTTCTCCGCCCGCCATAACCATGGGCAACGCTTCAAGATATCGCCGAACCAAATCTAATGCGTGGGATGTGGCCAATGCGCGAATGGAATCACGGTCAGGCGGTCCTTCAGAAGCATCCAGCGTATCAATCGAGATTTTTTTCACCCATACCCGTTTTTCGTCAGCCAACGCAATATAAACGGTGCCAACCGGCTTGTCCTCGCTTGTATCC
Organism: Oscillospiraceae bacterium; assembly: GCA_003519645.1. Next base: position 1,241 of record DOWI01000159.1, on the reverse strand, counting down.
GGGCCGGCGACGCCGGTGATGCCGACACCGAGTGCCGCCTTGCCGACACGACGGGCACCTGCCGCCATGGCTCCCGCGACTTCCGGACTAACCGTTCCAAATTTTTCAATCATCTCTTTTGGAACACCTAATACACTCTGCTTGATTTCAGGCGAATATGCGGCAATTCCGCATTCAAAAACAGCCGAAACACCCGTCACCTCGGTTAACCTGCTTGAAAGCAGACCGGCGGTACAGGATTCGGCGGTGGCGATTTTCATGTCCTTATCAAGCAGTAGTGCTACAACGGCTTTTTGCAGGCTGCCTATATCAACACCGTAAACATTCACGCCAAGCCTTTGCTTGATTTCTTCAACAACCGGCTCGCATAATGCAAACGCCGCACGACGGTCGGCGGCATGGGCAGTTACCCGGAGGATAGCTTCCCCGTCTTTTGCATAGGAGGTGACGTTAGGATTAGCTTCGGACATTAGGTCGGCCAGCCTTTCGGTCAAAACGGCTTCAGACAAACCAAATACGCCCACCATTCGGGATACAATGGTTCCGTCGGTCAGAATTGTAAGATAGGGTGCGACATAATCGCTGAACATTGGCATCAGCTCACTCAGCGTTCCAGGCAGTATCAAAACGTGCTGTTCATAACGCGAAACAACACATCCGGGGGCACTACCGTGGTCATTGGGAAAAACGGTGCAGCCCCGGGGCAACATTGCCATACATTGCATATCAGACGACAATTCCCTGTTTGTATTCCGATAAAACTCCTGTATCCGTTCCCAGCTGTCTTGATGAAGCTCCAGAGGGGCACCGAGCACCTCCGATACAGCACTATGTATCGGGCAGTCGGCATTCTTATTTTCACCCATTATAACCACCAGTTCGTTTTTGCTCAGAGCAAGACGAATCGCCTCACGCAGACCGACAGGATTACAGCCCTGGGTCGTAAGGTGGGTTAGGGATATTCCGAACGCCTCCAGCTCATGCTTTAAGAACTGGTCGGCTGAACCGGTAGAATTGACCGAGATAATTTCCGCGTTCATATAAACCATGCCTTTCCGTGCCCTGATCAACTTACATTTATCCCTTTAGGTACTGNNCCGTGCCCTGATCAACTTACATTAACCAACAGACAGGCACAAACAGCAGAATCCTTTTATGTTGTAATCATAACCATGCGTTAAACGCTTGTAATGGTTGAATACCGTTTAAATATCTTATCGTAGGGGCGGATTCTATATCCG
>DOWI01000146.1 GCA_003519645.1 Oscillospiraceae bacterium | reverse complement strand
TATCAAGAAGGAGATCGATTATTACATAGACTTTTACTGGCTGTCTCATTTTTCTTAGTGCCCAGCCCGAAAAAGTCTATGTAATAATCGATCTCCTTCTTGATAGCGCGAGGATCTTTGCCCTTGAGACCGGCAAAAAACTCCAGGTTTTCGCGGACGGTCAGACGCCAATATATGTTGCGGTTTCCTTCCAGGACGGCGCTGATATGTTCCATGGCCGCTGAGCGCTGCTTGAAGTTGTCTTTGCCATTAATCAGGATACTACCAGAATCCGGTTTGATCAGTCCGCAAATCATCTTGACCGTAGTAGTCTTACCGGCTCCGTTCGGACCGAGCACCCCCAATATCTCGCCGCGGTAGGCCTCCAGAGAGATGCAGTCTACTGCTTTAATTGGCGCGCTTTTGCGTACCTTGTACGTTTTTGACAGGTTTTCGACTTTAAGGATTGTATCCGCCAACCAAATATCACCTCTGTTTGTTAGTTTTCTGCTGCTGCCAAACGTATGTTTTTTTACCATCTATTGGTGGTTTACGAATTTTGCTCGCTATTGTTTCATTAAGGACCCGGATCGGATTTTGTGACGCGACGGCCGATCGAATCAGGTGCTTTTGGAAAACTAGGAAGTGATGTTCATGTGTTTTTGGTAGCAGCCATAACAATCAGAGCAATGTCATTGTTGGTATCTGACTTCAAAAACTCTACGTCCAAATCAGATTCGAGATGTTCTTTTGCCCATTCTGCCCACAGTTGCCATAGTTCTTTTGGTTTCTCCATTTCATAGCAGACGGTAATTTCGGCGATTTTAGTCTTTTCCCAAAGATGCCGCCACCAATCTTTGCTGTGAAAAGTGAACATTTCCGGAATCCATAGACTTTCAAGGGTATCGGGATAACCTTTTTCAAATTCCCGTGTCAACCCCGGAACGACGATTCCAAACTGGCCGCCCGGTTTTACGAGCTTAGAGTATGTGTATGGAAAATAAGCTTCGTCAGCTCCGTAATAATGATAGCTGTCTATTGATATAGCGGCATCGAAGAAGTCTTCGGCATAAGGCAGGGCATGGGCTTCCGCATGAATGGGAAATACCAAGTCGTCTACACCGGCTTCCACAAAGCGTTTCATGTTTTCTGTCGCGCTAATCCATAAGTCGTTGGCAAACACCGTTACGCCAAATTCCTTCGCAAGGAATACAGAAGTGATTCCTTTTCCGCAACCCATATCCAAGACTTTCATGCCGGGCTTCAAGTCCATATGTTCGCACAATTCCTCAAGCAGCCATAATGGATTGGGTCCCATCCAGTTATCAGAAATCCAGTTAGCGTCGTATTTCTCTGTTCTTGGGTATTTTTTCATTCTGCTATCCCCCTCATAGGATGCTAAAGCATCGGCCCTGCCTGCGTAAGTTGCTCGGTCTAGTCGTTCAGTAGCCTATGTGTCCGAGCAACGACACGCCGCTTTAGATCAGACCCTTGGTTTATCTGAAACGATGTATACGCCTTTTTCCCCAACATGGCAATTCGAGCAAAGCGCTGTGGAATTACTCCCTTTGCACTTTGCTCCAATCTTTGATTTGCTGAATACACNNCATATCATCTCTTATCTGGTATACCCAAAATCGTTTTACATCCCAGCCAAGCTCAAACAATCGCTGATTACGTAGCTGGTCTCGATAACAGAGTTCTCCATTCCAGTTACGGTGATACATGGTGCCGTCAACTTCAATGTCAAGTTTCCTGCCGTTGTTCAAAATTACCACAAGGTCAAGCTTATATTTATCTACAGGATACTGAGGTATGGTCTGTATGCCAGCATCATACAGCGCAGTATACAGGTTTTTTTCCCAATCGGATACGTGTTCAGGATTAGCGACACAGGGGTATTCTCTGCTATCAGGCATAGAAGTACTCTTTTGCATTTTCCGTTCACCCGCGGTGAGTTTATCATAATAATCTGCGAACTTTCTGAGATATGAANNACAGAAACGAACTTTCTGAGATATGAAACACTGCAATCTGTACAGTATCGGTAATCGCCAATCACGACTAAAACTGCTCTTGCTCTCGTAATTGCTACATTGAACAGATTTCCTGTACTATTAAGGAACCCAAGTGTTGAAGCCGGCGCACCTTTGGCTACAACAACGGAAAAAATCATCAGGTCGCGCTCATCACCCTGGAATTTATGAACAGTGTCTGCGATAAAATCGTGGTTGCGTAACAGTTCATTATGGAGATTTGGATCATTATTCTCAAGTGAACTCTTTATTTTTTCTGCTTGGAGCCTGAATGGTGTAGTAACGCCAATACTACCTTCATAACCGGCTTTTACGAGGCGACTGAGTTCTTTGACAACAGCAGCTACTTCTTCATCATTATAAGCGCTGCCATTGCTTGGGCGGACGATTCTGCCTGTCTCATTGATCCATCGTATACCCGGTTTTTCCCCGGTAGGCGTTTTTAGGCCCGCATATTTTGTGGCTGTTCTGAGACTTCCGTCGTAGAAAACCTCATTAGAAAACTCTATAATGTCCGCACAACTTCTGAAGTGGTCCTTAAGTTGCACAATATCTTCTACGCTGACCTTACCTGCTGCAAGCGCGTAAAGTGAATTTGTGGAGTATGACCAGGCAGGTTGAATATGATATTTCTGCAGCAATGCCAAATCCTGTTGCCTCGACAACTGTGATATATGGCTCAATTGCTTCGGGTCTCCGATAATTACTGCTCGCTTT
>DOWI01000100.1 GCA_003519645.1 Oscillospiraceae bacterium | reverse complement strand
GATCCGATTTGGTTCATCCTTTTTGGCGGGCGGCTTTTATGGCCGCCCGCTTTTTTGTATAGGAAACTCCCGCATTTAGATGCAGGGGTCACTATGAAATATAAATACCGGAATCAAGAATTTTGTGTCGGGAATATTATCTTAGACAACTTGCCTTACTTTTATAGCTTGTCTTTCAAAGTTGACAGTTTTGCCGAATTGGTAGTATAATAAATAAGTAACAAAAGCTTTTTAGATGCTTTGCAACGAATTTTTGGAAGGCTTCTTATTTTTAGAGAATCAGGAATAAAGGATGGAACCGATACGGTCAGTACAGACAAAATTATACATTGCGTCTTTGCTACGGGATCAGATTTTCTCTGGGTCGATCGCCACGGGAGAACACCTGCAGCAAGAATTTTTGGCAAACAAACTGGGAGTTTCCCGGACTCCGGTTCGAGAGGCACTGCAAATGTTGGAGAACGAAGGCCTTTTGGATCGGCTTCCTAACCGTTACATGCGGGTAGTCGGCATTACAACGGAGGATATCGACTGCATTTTTCGCATTTTATCTGCCTTTGAGACAGAAATGGCCGTTCTGATTTTGGAGAAGCAGTCCGATTTTTCTTCTCTGGAACGTTCATTGGAGCAATTTCATGACGCTCTGGAAACCTCAGGAGCGTCGGCATGTGCAAAAGCGGAAATTGCGTTCCATATGCAGTTGTCGAGTTTGACGGAAAATCGCTGGATGATCCGGCTGCACCAATCCCTTTTCAATGGATATGTCACATATGCCTTGAATTATCCGCTCATGCGCAGGGAGAAGAACTTTGAACTTCTGCAGAGCGTCATGCGACGGATCACGGAGGGAACTTCTGCGTTGCTCCGTGCGTCTTTTGACGCCTATTTTTCTGAAATTGCAACCACTTTGATAAAAAGGAATTAATATGAGTGAATTAAAACCAATTCAATTATTGCCCGCAAGGGAGCAAATTGCATCCTCGCTTCGAAAGGCCATCCTTTCTCGTGAATTGAGGGAGGGAGAGACCATTACGCTGGATGAAATCGCACTTCAGCTCGGGGTTTCCATCACACCGGTGCGGGAAGCATTTCAGATACTGGCCCGTGACGGGCTGATTAAGTTACATTATAACAAGGGAGCGGTGGTGCTTGGGATCAGCCCCAAAACCATCCACGATCATTATGAGACACGCGCGATTCTGGAACGGGAGGCAGCGGCTGCAGTCTGTCGTAATCAGGCGGATCTTTCCGGGATTATCAGGGCATATGAGCAGGCGAAGCTCGCGCTTGAACAGAATCGATCTCAGAAATATTCCAATTATAATCAGGCTTTCCATTTCGCGATATGGACAGCCGCTGGCAATGAAAAAATGAAGGCTCTGCTTTCAGAAATGTGGAACGGGCTTTCCATGGGGCACAAGGTGACGGAAGAAGCGTATGCGAAGATTTCGATTGCCGAACATGAACAAATCCTTGAAGCGCTGAAGAGCCGTGACGAGGATTTGGCCCGACAGCGTATGAATCATCACATCATGCGCAGTATGCAGAATATCCTGACGCGATTTTAGAACAGATCGTTCTGTCGGAGAGCGGCGAAAAGCCTCTTCTTTTTTGAGAATGCCTCGTATGAGGCGGCAAAAAAGAAGAGGCTTTTTTTGTCGTCCAGTGAACACTCCGGCTATGCCGGGGCGTTCGGAAAAGCTTTCGCGTGGAGCGGGAAATGCGGCTCAGACCTATCAAGAACCCCCTCCTATTTCTATATTCAAAGCAAAAACAGGCGGCTTCCATGAAATGGAAGGGGGACCGGATCGCTTTCGGCTTTCGCCCTGCTTTGTGTGCGGGAGGGGGNNTGGGGGTGAGAAGCGCCGCTGCGGGCGTAAGAAAGCTCCAGGCGCCCTGAGGCGCCGCCGGTAAAACGGACTTTGCCGGGGGGATAGGGGAAATGTCTAAAAATTCTCTGGCTCTCTGAAGAATTATATGGTTAAATTTGTTCCGACCCTTGACTTTTAACAAGCAAGGGTCTATTATAAATTTATAAATGGATACATTATCAATTATATTTAATATTTTATAAAATATCAGTCACGGCAGGTTCCCCCCCTTCTGCGGCCGGTATCATTTTTTTGAGATCGACTTTGAATTGTATCCATTTTATTATGAACAAAGGAGTGTGTTTCAATGGGGAAAGAGGAAAATGTTCAAAGCATGACCGACACAATGAGGAAATTCATTGCGCTCGTCAGCAAAAGACTTCCTGACGATGTGACCGCCAAGCTGGAGGAGCTGAAGAAAGCGGAGGACGGCGGGCTGGCAAAGGTTGTCTACGATACCATGGAGATCAACCAGAAGCTGGCGCTGGAACTTGACCGTCCCTCCTGTCAGGATACCGGGGTGCTCCAGTTCTTTGTTAAGTGCGGCGATCAGTTCCCGCTGTTGGGAAAGGTGGAACAGATTTTGACGGAGGCGGTCCTGCAGGCGACCGTCGACGCGCCGCTACGGCACAACAGCGTTGAGACCTTTGACGAATACAACACGGGGAAAAACATCGGGAAAGGAGTCCCGTCCATTTTCTGGGAAATCGTCCCGGACAGTGACGCCGTTGATATCGACGTCTACATGGCGGGC
>DOWI01000316.1 GCA_003519645.1 Oscillospiraceae bacterium | reverse complement strand
AGGTAAGTCATGGCTGACCTTGTGGCTCTGTCTGCAAATTTCAAAGGGAGAGCCGGTCTGGGAGTTACCGACAGAGAAAGGAAATGTTCTCTACCTCTGCTTAGAGGACAGCTACGGACGGATACAGGAGCGGATGCTTGACCTGACCGACCACGCCCCACCGGATATTTATTTTACGACGATGGCGGATACTATAGGCGGCGGTCTAATCAAGCAGNNACTTCTTAGTTGAGCACCCCGACACCAACCTCATTGCCATTGATACCCTGCAACGGATTCGCAATGTCTCCGGTGAACTCAATGCCTACGCCAACGACTACAAGGATATTAATCTTCTAAAACAAATTGCGGACAAGCATGGGATTGGAATTTTGCTTGTTCATCATCTCCGAAAGCAGGGCGATGATGACCCCGTCAATATGATTTCTGGCACGACTGGACTGACCGGAGCGGTGGACGGACTGTATGTTTTGAAAAAAGATTCTCGCCGGAGCAGTATGGCAAAACTGATTGCTACCGGACGGGATATTGAGGACAGAGAATTTACACTGGAGTTTGATAAGCGCAGTCATATTTGGAACTTTATCTCGGACGATTCGGACGAGCCTTTTTCGCTTTCTGCCGATGAAGACTTTTCGGAAGTTATTACACTTTTGACAACGGAGCTGATTTTTATTGGTACGGCGAGTGAACTGGCAGAGAAAATTAAAACAAAAACCCGTCCGAATATTCTATCTAAAAAGCTAATGCAGAATCGGGTGGCATTCGCTGAGATAGGAATCACCATTGAAAATTCAAGGACGGGTACAAGGCGGGAGTTGACGCTGATATACGAACCACCTGCTAATGACAGTAATGACGGTAATGACGATAGAAACGATATGGGTTCAGTGTCGGATTTGTTGTCACAGCCGTCACTGTTGTCACCAGCCCCATAACATCGCTTTGTTCGCCCCTGTGTCGCCCTGTGTGCGGCTTTGACTACTGGAGCGCTATCGTTTTCACCATAATAGCAGGTAGCCGCTTGTTGCGGCATATTTGGCAAGAATTTGAGATTGCTGGTTTTGCCGGAAGTGGGCGGTTAAAATTGACCGGGTTGNNCTGAAGCAGGATAAAGCAACTGTCACAAAAGTGCCAGTTGCTGGTCACATCGGCCGGCAACGCCGACCGAAAAAGCGTACCGTTACGGGGTTTCTTGGCATTATACATTCGTCCGATGAAATCCGAAAAGTTATAACAAAACTTTTGGATTGGTGTCAGTTTTTATCATACGGATGTGAGAAAACCGCATGTCAGCGGGATTCCAAACTATTAAACAGCATACCATTTTGGTGTAATGAAAATTAGGAGGGTTTTATGGATCCAAAAGACAAACAACGAGTCAGCGTTTACTTGGACAAGGAATTAGTCAGACAAGCGGACAATTTGCAAAGTATATTAGGATGCAAATCCCGCAATGCTTTATATTCTTTGGCACTGGAAAACATGATTGCTGATGAAACAATAAAAGAACACGGCGATGTTCTGATTAAAAAGCTGGCAAATGCTATTGAAAAAGCCGTTGATCTTCATACGATTAAAATCTCAAAAGGGATGTTCCGCTACGCTGTAGAAATGGAAATCATTCTACAAATGTTCGCTTTATATTTGAAGTTTCCACCCGAACAAGTTCAAAGTATGCGCCGTGAAGCCATCAACAACGTGCGCCGGACACGGGGGAAAGTTCGGCTGGATGACCTGTTCACCCGAAAAGATACCGACTCATTATAAGCTAAATAGAAAAAGAAAGGACGATTTTTATGTTGTTTCCTGAAGAGAAAAAGGTTTATGAAACCAAGATCAAAAGCACAAAATATTTCATCACCAGTGAATCCCTACCGGACACTCGGGAGGATATTCTGGACTCCTTCTCCCGTTTGATGGACCGGGATTGCGGTACTGTCTTCGACCCGAAAGCCAATTTGCAAAACCGGATTCCAACCCAAGAAGAAGCCGAGCGTTTCAAAAAGGTGTGGGATGCGGTACATTCACCCATTCAGTGGGACACCCAAAAAAGCGAAGGAGATTAAAGTTTTCGCGGCTTAGCTGGACTTCGCAAAGCCTTTGTGGTATGTTGGCGTTGCGATATTCACTCAGCCGTTTTGCGAAGAACAAGGAGGTAAGAATGAAAATGCAAAACGGAAACGCGGCGGCAATTTATTGCAGATTGTCCCATGATGAAGATACCAATCAGGAGAGCAACAGCATCGCCAGTCAGCGCCTTATGCTGACCGATTTTGCCAAGCGGCAGGGGTTTCATGTGGTGGATGAATATGTGGACGATGGATTCAGCGGTACAAATTATGACCGTCCCGACTTTAAGCGAATGATGGAAGATGCCGAAAAAGGCTTATTCGGCGTGATTATTACAAAGGATTTAAGCCGCCTCGGCAGAGATTATCTCACAACCGGCGAATACATGGAGAAGATCTTCCCTCGTCTGAACATCCGCTATATCGCCATGAACGATGGCTACGACAGCATAGCGGAGAACGATGGCAATGTAGATTTTGCGCCTATCCGCAACTATTTTAACGAATGGTACGCAAAGGACTGCTCCCGCAAGACCAGAGCATCCTTCAAAGCGATGGCGGAAGCGGGGAAGTNNAAGTTTATCGGTTCCAAAGCGCCCTTTGGGTATATAAAAAATCCGGAGGACAAGCACCACCTGCTGGTGGACGAGGAAGCAGCGGCAATCGTGCGGAAGATTTTTGACTATGCTGTCTCGGGACTTGGCTACAAGGCGATATCCAAACGGCTTCGCGACGAGGACATTCTAAATCCCAATGCTTACAATAACATTGTCGACCCCACTTTTTATAAGAGCAACTATTGGCGGCAACCCCACGACTGGCACCCGTCCTCCATCAAAACAATCCTCACAAATCCCACCTACCTCGGCCATGTAGTAAACGGCAGGCGCAAGACCAAATCTTTCAAATGCCAAGAACTTATCCGCACCCCGCCGGAAGAATGGATTGTAGTTGAGGACATGCACGAGCCAATCATTGATAAACGGGTATGGGACAAGGCGCAGGAAAACTTACAAAAACGCAAGCGGAGCGGTCATAATGGGGCG
>DOWI01000001.1:2750-3192 GCA_003519645.1 Oscillospiraceae bacterium | reverse complement strand
CTCTCGGCATTATTAATCCAATTAATGCCCAAGCCAGCAAAAGCACAAGCTGTTTTGAGATGCTGCCTTCATTCTGCTGTTCGGAACGGTTGACAAGCTCCTTTTCCTGAGCCTGTCCGTTTCCCGCACCTGCCAAAACCTTTTGCTTCAACATCCTCACCATCCTAAATNNCATAAACAGCCGGTAATGACCATTATATGGCAGTTAACGGCTGTGTTTGTGTCACATCAGAGTGTGAAATATTGTTTTTTTAAGGCGAAAGAGAAAAACCTCAGGCAAATTCGGGAGAAAAATGTCTACTCATGGTAAAACAAATACGAAATAAACTTATAGTAAAGTATATCTACCTTTTTAATGTTCTTTTAAGCAGACAACTAAAACGATATTAAATTTAGAGTGATTCGATATTTATAACTAGGAGTAGAAATTATCAATAATGGA
>DOWI01000001.1:0-2722 GCA_003519645.1 Oscillospiraceae bacterium | reverse complement strand
TATCTTCCGCAAGCACCACGATAACATGTGTGGGATCTTCTGACGGGTAAAAGCCTGCAAACCAGCCCTGTATAACAGACTTTCCGTTTACTACCCACCCTGTTTCGGCAGTGCCCGTTTTTCCGCCTGCGCCGCCTTCCGTCGGACGTGCTGACGCACCTGTTCCGCTTTCTACAGCGTAAATCATCATGTCTTTTAGCTTGCCGGCGGTGTTTTCGGAAAAAACAGACTGGGAGGGTGTGGGAGGTTGCTCTGTCAGTATGCCGTCGAATTCCACGGTCCCTTTTATGAGGGTAGGACGTATCAAATTCCCGCGGTTTACCACCGTCGAAATAAGCTGTGCGATATGAACAGGAGTTGCCATCAGAACCCCCTGCCCGAAGGCCAGATTACCCACCGCAGCGGGTGATACGAGCTGGTCTTGGGATGGTAGAACTGCACGGGCGGTTTTCCATCCCTCTGCTAGGAATACAGGCCTGTCGAAACCGAGATCGGCAGACATATTGTAAAGCGATGCTCCGCCTGCCTGCAAGGCCAGCTGAATAAAATACGGGTTGCAGGATTGCGCAAATCCTTCAAGCATGGAAAGCATTCCGTGCCCAAGACGGTTATGACAGTGAAATTTGACGTCGCCCACATGAAAGCTGCCTTGACATCCGTGCTTTGAAGAAGTTGAAATACCATTTTCCAGCGCCGCCGCCGTTGTTACAATTTTGAATACAGAACCACAGTTATAGTTGCTGAATGCCCGGTTGATTAGGGGGGAGTTCTGATCGTCCAGTGCCTCGGAAAGCGTAGATGGCTGAAAATCAGGAAGACTGACCAGTGCCGAAATCCGTCCGGTGCCGGGCTCCATAACCACTACTGCTCCTTTGGTCAGATGGTCTCTGGCTGCGTTTTCCGCAATCATCTGAATATCTTTGTCAATCGTTAGCATAACACCCGCTTTGGCCTTGTCAAGCGTGTTGGTTATGATCGGCTCTATCCCCTCAAGTGGCTTACCTACAGCGTCCACTGTATAAGTAACCGTAAGCTTGCCGGCATACTCCGAAAGCAGTTCATTGAATACAAGCTCGGCTCCCGTCGCTCCTTTTATACCGTCGCCGTCCAAATAGCCGACAATATGGGGTGCCAGTAAAGTTCCTCGATGCCTAACCGGGGTTTCGAACAGCGCCAGCCCGTCAGCAGGGGGAGGGAGGGTGTCTATGACAGCGACGGCGGGCTTTCCTTCTTGGAGTCTGGCGGTAAAGCTCTCCAGGGTTTTCTTGTCTACGCAGCCCGAAACCGCAGCAATTGCCTCGGGATTTGCCGTGGCGATTACGCGATATTCGGTATCGGAATTTACCAGAGGACGCATCATGCAATCATAAATTGTTCCGCGCGCATTCGCCACCGTGACGGTTAGACCGGCCTGTTGTTCAGCGGCGCGGTGGAGCTGCTGTCCCGAAATGTCGTATATACGCAGCATCAGCCCGCCGAGAAATGCCAGAATAAAAACAAATGAGATTACAGCACGCTTATGCATAAAAAACCGCCCTTCCGCTTTTTGTATAAGTTTGCCCGTTAAAGCGAGGTTTAACCATATAAAGGGTGTAACTGTTCATATTGACACCCATAAATATAGATGTCATTTTCTATTTGAATAACTTGAACATAAAATAATAGGGGGATTATTATGATCACTTCCATCCATAATTATGATGAAAAAGGCGGTAAAGTCTCGACTGATAGTAATATTTGTCGGAATTGTTACGGTGGGTATAAATATAATTGGGTATGTCTGATTGATTATTGAATGGGGGACATCTGAACAAAGAAGAACCGGTATTGCAATTTGATTGCTCTAAGGATATAATTTGTGTAAGAGGGTAAGTATAATAACCGTCTTACATTAACTGGGCGCAGCGCAGGTTTTATTTGGAATCAGCTGCCTGCCGGAAAGGTCTGAAACATGTCTGATCAGATAGAGAACCGAATCAACAAAGCGGAGAAAGAACCTTCGAAGTTTGCTATGTTACACGTATCATGGTATACCCCGGAAAGATGTCTGAACGGCTTGCTTCTTACTTCTGTTATTCAGATCATAATTGCATTGCTGCTATATTTGATTGCAGCTATTAAATTGGAGGTTAATCTGGTTGGAGCTGCGGTCTCCATTGTACTTGCGATGCTTGCACATTTTAAAGCAGGTGAAAACCGTCTGTCTCGTGTAGTAATCCGCATTGCCAGTATAATTGTCCTGGCGGGATTGCCTGTTTTCTATGCTGTGCTAATTATTGTTTCATATTTTATTAACCGGTCTGCCGACGTTATGAATTACTTGGCGGCAACAGAGGAAGCACTGATTATTATTTTATACCTCGTTTTAATTCCGGTTTTGTTTTTCCAGCCGGTTTTGGCGGTGATGTCAAAATATCGCAGACGCTTTGATTTGGTATTGGCACGTATAGCAGGAATCACCGCCCTCATATTATCGGTCTGCGTGAATATATTGGAGTATTATCTCGGCGATGATAAGACCATCCTTACCTCGTTTGAAACGCCCAAGCTGTTCGGTCAATCCATTAAAGTCGACATTGATAATATTGTGATACGGATTATTTTCATTGGATGCAGCGCCGCTTTTGTTGTGTTTTCCTTTATGCTGCGCTGGCATCCTTCACAAAAGATTAAGAAAGTAAAAGCAAGCGGTGATGATAAGAAAAGGTGAAATAATTGATAA
>DOWI01000243.1 GCA_003519645.1 Oscillospiraceae bacterium | reverse complement strand
AACGGATTAAAAAGCTGAGAGAGTTAAATAACGAATCGCAGGAAGAACTTGCAAAAGCGGTGAATATGACCAAGTACACGATTGCAAATATTGAGCAGGGCAAAACAAATCTTTCCCTTGAAACCGCCATGCTGATTGCCGGGCATTATCATGTGAGCGTTGATTATATTTGCGGCATGGGGAATGACATGACGGTTGCCAACGATGTTCTTGATACTCTGTGCAGATATGTCATGATTTCGACACGCACAATGCACATGAGACAGGCGCATAAAGTGCCGTTTCTTTCCATCAATAAAAGCCTGTTTGATTATCTGAATGTTTTGGATAAGGCGGAGCAATTCAAAAAGGATAATGTAGCTGACGAGTTGATTAGCGCGTGGCTTGAAAAGGAAAAAGAAAAAACGCTTCATTTGTTTCAGCGCGAATCAAAAGATTCTTTTGTTGAATATGCCTTGCTTTCCCAAAGGGATATTGCGTCAGATGAAGTCATGGAATTGTTAGAAAATACTTATAGGGATAGTTCAGGAGACATAAAAAAATCCCCATGATATTTCAAATATCATGGGGATTTTAGCGTGTATATACTCAATCAAAAATCCAGAAACTTCCATGCAGGAGTATCAAGGATTCTGGCTATTCGTAAAAGAGTAGTTAGGCTAATAGACTTGTCCATATTTGGGGCTTCAATCGCGCCAATATAACTTGTTGATGTGTCCATACGTTCCGCAAGTTGCTCTTGCGTCATTCCTTTTAGCTTACGGTAATATGATATTTTTAAGCCGAGCTTTTTGAATTCATTTGAGAAATCTTCCATTGATAATGCACCCCTCTAATTATTGTAGGGGCTTGACAATTCAATAGGTATCTCATAAAATATAGATAAATATATCTGTGTTGGTTATATTTATCTTTTGTTTTTCTTATAAGGTTGCAAAGAACGAAAAAACAACAAATAAAAGGTGGGATTGAACATGAAAAAACGCCTTGCAAGCCTTGTTATGATTTTATGCATTTCCATCGGCCTTTCCGGCTGTATGCACATTGACGGAAAAATTACTGTCAATGCCGATGGCTCCGGTTTTACTGATTTCAAGGTTGGAATCGTGAAAAGCGTACTCGACCAAACAGGTAAAACGCCGAAAGACTTTTTTGGCAGCGGTTCGCTGTATCATGCCGAAACAATAAACGGAAAAGAATATCTTGTATTGAATGATTACGGAGACGCATGGAATAATCTCGGCGGCATGGACGCCAGCTCTGACGATTTGATGAGCGGGAACATTGAGCAGCAGCTCGGCAGTATCTATAACACTCTGGTCGGCACGATTGCTCAAGAAATGGGGCCGGTTACGCTTGTCCCTATTGACGGCGGCTTTCGTTTGAATGTCGGGCTGCATGATGAATTCGGCCCGGATATGGTTGCGGAGCATGTCTGGCCTGATAAGGTTACAGATAAATCCCTTGCCGGAATGACAATAATGGATTTGGTTGCGCAGGATATTGACGGTCTTGTCTTGAAGGTTACTTTTGAAATGCCCTATAACGCGGTCAAAGTAAGCGGCGGCAACAGCGGAGTAACTGTAAACGGCAAGACAATCACGTTGGATTACTTGAAAATGATTAAGAGTGGTGACAAAAGCTGGACGTTTGAAAGCACCAAAAACACCAAAGCTATCATTGCAACTCCCGCCGCATCAACCGTACAGGTCAACGGCAAACCCATATCTTTTGACGCTTATACGATTGATGGCAGCAGCTATTTCAAGCTGCGCGATTTGGCTTATGCGCTGCGCGGGACGGCAGCCAGATTTGATGTTGCATGGGACGGCACCAACAACGCCGTATCGCTAACAAGCGGCAAGAACTATACCATTGTCGGCGGCGAAATGACCAGCAAGGGCGCAGGAAACAAAACGCCTTCACCCGCAAGCGCGAAAGTTTATCTTGATGGAAAAGAAGTGCAGTTTACGGCTTATACGATAGATGGCAACAATTATTTCAAACTCCGCGATATTGGAAAAGCGATTGATTTTTGGGTTGATTGGGACGGCAAAAACAATCGAATTATCATTGATACCACCATTGTCAATTCCGGCCTTGTTTATGATAAGGCGGGAAATATTACAGGTGGAATTAAATGGGACACCAGCACCAAAGGAAAAAGCTAACTTCAAAAATGCAATCAAGGGGATATGCCCATTTGTGGACATATCCCTCTTTTCTATTTTATGACCGCGAACAAAAGCAAGGGACGAGCGTATTTTTCGCAAGCGAAAAATCTTCCTCTTAAACCCCTGCTTTTGTGCATGGCTTGTTCTTCTATTCATCAGCAGAACAGATTTGAGCAGTATTATTTATCCTGCGCTGTGCTGTGTTTTCGTACATATCATGACCAAAAAGCAACCCGCCCGAATGAGCGAGTTGCTTTGATTTTTATGGAAACGCGCCTGATTTGTGGTCTTTATTTGGTCTTTATTCCTGCTGAAAACGGGTCTTTTCTACTCGGGTTTACTCATGCTTGTTTTTACAAAACCCTGATTTAATGCGGGTTCCCACCACTTGCCGAAAGTTGGTCAAAGCAGGAAAATATATTT
>DOWI01000166.1 GCA_003519645.1 Oscillospiraceae bacterium | reverse complement strand
GCTCTACCCCAAAAGTCAGATGTTCCGGACCTACTGGGTTCGGTCCCAGCACAGGGGGATAAAGGGGCTTGCCTCCATGCCGATGACCGGCAAAAAACCGAGTAATTGTGTATGCCGATATTAGCGTAAGCAAATTCCGCAAAGCACAATAATTTTGATGGACTGCGGAGAGATAAAAAATGAAACCTTTCAAAAATTTATACCCCAAAATCTATGATTTTGAAAATCTATACCATGCCTATCTCTCCGCTCGAAAAAAGAAGCAGTATCGTCCTGAAGTTCTCGCTTTCTCCGCAAACCTGGAGGAAAATTTGATCGAGCTTCA
This sequence comes from Oscillospiraceae bacterium, assembly GCA_003519645.1. The sequence goes on along the minus strand of DOWI01000166.1, from coordinate 4,508 downwards.
GAACGAACTGATTTATCANNATCGCTTTTTCCGCAAACTTAGAGGAAAACCTGATTGAACTGCAGAACGAGCTGATTTATCATTCCTATAAAGTCGGACGGTATCGGGAATTTTACGTCTATGAGCCGAAACGACGGCTTGTCATGGCGCTCCCGTTCCGCGACCGTGTTCTTCAATGGGCAATTTACAGAGTCGTTCAACCGCTCATTTCAAAAGCCTACATTTTAGACAGCTATGCTTGCATCCCCGGCCGAGGCGAGCTGGCATCAATTCAGCGGCTGCAATATTGGACCAGACTGGATTGCAAAACCCAGCGGATGTATTACCTGAAACTCGACATGGCTAAATTCTATTATCGGGTGGACCATAAAATCCTACTTGAAATTCTGAGTAAAAAAATAGATGATCCGGAACTTATGCAGCTGCTTCGGACCATCGTCGACAGTGAAGATACTCCCTTCGGCCTGCCGCTTTGCGGGAATCTGAAGGAAAGCGCTCGGCAATTCGATATTGGAATTCCAATCGGCAACCTAACAAGCCAAATGTTCGCAAATTTGTACATGAACGAGCTGGACCAGTTCGCAAAGCGCACGCTCCGGATACGGCGCTATATAAGGTATATGGACGACATTATTATATTGTCGCCAAGTAAGATACTTCTCCATCATTATAAAACCGTTCTGGAAAGATTTATCAACGCAAAACTTCATCTGGCATTGAACCGCAAAACAGCCATACGGCCATGCAGCTTGGGAATAGACTTCTGCGGATACAAAATCTGGCCGGGTTACGTTAAAATTCGGAAAAGTACGGCACTTCGAATAAAACGACATTTAAAGTTGGTGACAGAGCAGTATTCGGATGGCCAAATCAGTCTTGAGAAAGCAGAAGAAATTTTCACAAGCTATTTTGGTTTACTGAAACATTGCGACAGCTACGGACTACGAAAAAAAATATCTGAAACGTATGTGTTAAAACGAAAAACTTGACACTGGAAATCGGAAGGGCAGCGCCTGAAAAGGCGAGGCTCTTCTTATTTTATATCATTCTTCAGGAGGCACGAAAATGTTTCAATTAAAAGGCTTGGATGTTTCCAAACACAACGGCGTAATCGACTGGAAACAAGTTGACCTTGCCGGCTATGATTTCGTTTTGATCAGAGCCGGATATGGCAACTCTGCCAATCAAAAGGACGCACAGTTTGATTACAACATGAAAGGCGCGATTTCACGGGGAATACATATAGGGGCTTATTGGTTCAATTATTGCCGTTCCCCAGCTGAAGCCGTGACAGAAGCAAAGATTTTCAAGCAAATCCTGCAGCCTTATGTTGGCCATATCGATTTCCCGGTTTCGCCGGATTTTGAGTATGACAGCATCCGGTACTTTAAAGAGAAAATGGGAACCAATCCCACTAACACCCTAATTACTCAAATGATGCAGGCATTTATAGGAGAAATGAAAGCCAGCGGCTGGTTTGTCAATCTCTATACTAATCTCGATTTCATTCGCTCTGGACGATTCAGCGATGAGCTTCGCAACGCCGTTGACCTTTGGCTGGCAGACTACAGCGGCGGCCCCGATTTCCCATGTGGCATTCAGCAGACCGGCAGCACCGGCAGGGTTCCCGGAATCAGCACAAACGCAGACATTGACGTTGCTTATAAGGACTATCCGTCAATTATTCGTGCCGCCTCAAAAAATGGCCTGAAGCCTTCCAAGGCACCGACTCCCGCAAAGACTCAAACGATCAAGAGCATCGGCGTTGGGACTAAGGTTCAGTACAGCGGCCCGCTCTATGCGGACAGCTATGGCAACGGCAAAGGAAAGACGGTTTCCGGTACATACTCCGTCCAGCGTGTCATCAGTGGCCGTAAATGCGGCATTCTTCTTCCCCTTGGATGGGTTCCAGCCAGTGAATGCAAGATACCTTCGGTAACAGTGAAAGCTCCTGCTGCCCCTTCAAAGGCTGTGGTTAAGGCCGGAGGAAGAGTTCGATACAGCGGCCCGCTTTATGCGGACAGTTATGGTAATGGAAAGGGCAAGACGATTTCCGGTACATACTCCGTCCAGCGCGTCATCAGTGGCCGCAAATGCGGCGTTTTACTTCCCGCCGGATGGGTACCAGAATCTGCCTGCAAACCGGTTTAAAGACATTTTAAGCGGCTTTAAAGGGGATGGTTTATATGTGAAATTATAAGCCGATAGCTTGAAAGGTTGAAAAAGTGAGGAAGAAAGGAGAAAAATGAAGCAGTATATTGGAACAAAGATCATTCGGGCAGAGCCTATTTCCAGAGGTGATTACAATGTCTATCGTGGATGGCAAATTCCAAAAGATGAGAATCCTGATGATGAAGGATATCTCGTAAAATATCGAGACGATTATGAGTCTTGGTCACCAAAGAAGATTTTTGAAGAAACTTACAGCCTAACTGACGGCATGACCTTTGGCTTCGCACTGGAAGCCTTAAAGAAAGGCCGAAAAGTGGCGCGTGACGGATGGAACGGCAAAGGCATGTTTGTTGTTTACCAGAAAGGCTATCCGCAGGGCATAAGCTGCAACAGGCAGACCGCCGAAGCGTGGGGTATCAAGGAGGGCAATCTGTTCCGCTGCGAACCATACCTTCAGATTAAGATGGCCAACGGTTCACACTCCATGTGGGTTCCGTCAATCAACGACTGTTTAGCCGAGGATTGGCACATTGTTGATTAAATATTTGTCCCATATATGGGACAGGAAAGAAGAATACTTATGAAAATCGATTGGAAACGGAAACTTACATCCCGGAAGCTGTGGGCGGCAATCGTATCATTTGCGGCACTGCTCGTTGTGGCTCTTGGAGGCACCGAGGCGCAAGCAACGCAGATTACCGCGCTAATTATGGCCGGTGCCACTGTCGTCGCGTATATTGTCGGTGAAGGTCTTGTTGACGCGGCAAGCGCAGGGGCCTCTGTTACAATCAACGGCGATCCGACAATTACAGGTATAGGCGATGCGCCAACAGCAGGCCAGCAGGCCACTACGCCGCCCAGCGTACCGATAGTTGGGCCAGTTAATCGGGAAGCAGCTCAGGGTACACCTACGGGTGCGGTACAGGCTGCCAAAACTAAACAGAATCTAGCATTGTCTGGTCAAAACGTATAATCCAAAAAGTACAAAAGCCCACTCGGCCCGTCGCGGCTGAGTGGGTACATTTATTATATGAAAGGAATCATCATTATGAACAGTTTTATTTCCAGAATTGGCGGAAAAAAGCTCCTCAGTAAGGAAATAATCCGTCGCTTTCCCGACCCATACCCGGAAAGATACATTGAGGTCTTTGGTGGAGCTGGATGGGTTATGTTTGCCCTTGAAAGGATATCGAAGCTGGAGGTCTTCAATGACATTGACGGACAGCTGATTAACCTTTTCCGTTGCGTGAAATACCATTGTGGCGAGCTGCAGCGGGAAATAAAGTGGGTTCTAACTTCGCGAGAAATGTTTTTAGATATCCGGGAACTACAATCCTACAGGGGACTCACTGACATTCAACGCGCAGCCATATACTTTACCCTGATCAAAGAAAGTTACGGCTCCGATGCACGGTCATTCGGATGTACCAACCGAAACATGATAGATGCCATGGAGTATCTCTCAAAAGTGCAGGACAGACTCAAGAGAACGGTTATCGAAAACAAAGATTTTGAATCGTTAATCAAGACATATGATCGTCCCGAAGCTCTTTTTTATCTTGATCCACCTTATCATGGAACAGAAAAGCACTATAATAATCCCTTTTCGGAAAAAGATCATGTCCGGTTAAATTCGGCTTTGAGAAACATTAAAGGAAATTTCATTTTGTCATATAATGATGATGATTTTGTCCGCTCACTGTATCGGGATTTCAAAATTAAAGCCGTATCACGACAAAACAACCTTGCAATGCGGAATAAAAATGCTAGCCATAAATTTCAAGAGCTTCTTATTCAAAACTACTAATTTCCAATACATGGTATTTTTTTAGGATATAAATAACGCAATACGTTATATCTTAACAAAAGCCCATGCAAATTCTGGATCGGTGTTATTATTCCCCGTAGGAAAGGGGGGATAATGAATGATAAGAATCTACTTATCCAAGCTATTGGGAGAGCGAAAGCTGACGCAAAATGACCTTGCTCAAATGACTGGAATCAGGCCAACGACCATCGGAGAAATGTATCATGAGATTATTCAGCGCGTAAATATCGATCATATCGATAAGATATGTGAAGCGCTGGGATGCACGATTGAAGAACTGATGGAATACGTGCCTAAAACTCATTCCGGCCATCAATCTTCCCCATCCGGGCATAAAAAAGCGGCTGATTCTTCAAGGTAACTTGGAAGAATTTCCGTAATTTTATGCATTTTAAGGGCCTTTAGAGTGGCTTCAAAACCGCTTTAAAGGCCCGATTTTTTGTATTTACTGTGCAATTTTTTTGTATTTTGTGCGCAAAGCAACAACGGTGCAGCAGTTTACAAGCAG
>DOWI01000225.1 GCA_003519645.1 Oscillospiraceae bacterium | reverse complement strand
GAATCTCAAACGCTGAAAGAACATCTTCAACAAGTCCCTTAAGTGAAAAGAAATCCTCTTCCTCTCCATACAAACCAATCGATAGAGCAGACCGTTCTTTCGGCTGCTTATCAAGTGGAAGCGATTCGGGTATGAATACTTTGCTCAGTTCAAAGAATCGTGCCGAAGATGTTTTACGTTTATAGTTGGTAGATAATACGGTCAGCATACTGCTAATAAGCTGTGTACGCATAACAGAATATTCTTCACCAAGCGGATTGTGAAGCGTCACAACCCGGCGTCGTTCATCCTCGGCACTTATTTCAAGCATGTCAAGCGCTTTGCTGCAGATAAATGAGTAGGTCATAATTTCGCTGAGCCCCTGAGCAACCAGACGGGCTTTTATACGATCAGCGCAGAGTCTGTCGTGTGACCTTTTCCCGCGTATAATAGAACCTTGCATCGGCGTTCCGGCGATATGGTCGTATCCGTAAATCCTCATAACTTCCTCGGCAATATCCGCGCGTCCCTCAATATCATCGCGAAAGGATGGTATTCTGCAGGTAAGAATATCCCCGGACAGTGCCGTTTGAATGGACAATCGGTTCAAAATTTCNNNNGCATTAACACTCGGTACAGCTACATGAAGCACCCGCCCCCTTGGAAGTCCTTGATTCCGGTCAATCACCCCGTCCATGATATCTCCCGCGTCAAGGTCATAAATCAGTCCGAGGGCTCGCTCCAGGGCATATTCCGGGTTGAGAATATCAACGCCCTTTTCAAAGCGGGCGCTTGATTCCGTACGCAGTCCTAGTGTGCGCGCGGTATGGCGAACACTGTCGCGGCGGAATTTGGCCGACTCAAAGAAAATTGAAGTCGTATCATTCTTGATCTCGCTGTCAAGACCACCCATAATACCAGCCAGACATGACGGCTGCTCGGCATCAGCGATTACAAGCATATCCGAGGAAAGTCGATGTTCCTTCTCGTCCAGAGTGGTCATGATCTCGCCATCCCTTGCACGCCGTACAATGATTTTGCCACCGCGTACGTCACGCAGATCAAAGGCATGCATCGGTTGTCCGGTCTCTAGCATTACAAAATTTGTAATATCAACAATGTTATTAATCGGGCGCATACCGGCGGCCTTGAGACACTTTTTCATCCACTCGGGTGATTCGGCGATACGCACATTGGTGACTACCCGCCCCATATAACGGGGACACAAATCGTAATCCTCTACCGCCACCGAAATATGATCGTTTATATTTCCTCCTTTGGTTTTATATACAGGCTTTGGCCTTTTTAGTTCTGTATCCAGTACCACAGCCACCTCCCGTGCAATTCCCAAAATGCTCTGACAGTCAGGACGGTTTGCAGTAACCGAAAAATCGATCACAATATCATCAAGACCGAGTATCGAGCGCATATCCGTGCCTGCGGGATGGTCTTCCTGCAGAATCAGAATTCCGTGCACCTCGGCGCCTTTAANNAAGCAAAGCTCCTCTCCGGAACAAAGCATTCCATTTGAGGCAACACCACGAAGCTTGCCCTTTTTAATATGCATTCCGTTTGGAAGATAAGAATCGTGCAAAGCTACCGGCACCAGCGCGCCCTCAAATACATTATCCGCCCCTGTGACGATCTGTATAGGAGTTTCCCCTCCCACATCAAGCTGGCAAATCTGCAGCTTATCCGCATCCGGGTGCTTTTCCAGCTTTACAATCCGCCCTACAACTACATTTTTGATTGTTTGGGACAAGTCTTCTATTCCGTCCACTTCAAAACCTGCTTGAATCATTTTTTTGCAAAGTTCATCCAAGGATACATTTATTTCAACATAACGGCGCAGCCAATTCAATGATACTTTCATAAATTTAGACTATCCTTTCCTGTTTGAAATTTTTCAAACTTTTGTTACCTGCTGAACTGCTCAAGAAAACGTCGGTCATTTTCAAAAAGCAGGCGTATATCACTTATTTTGTGCCGCGTTGTGGTCAGGCGGTCAAGCCCGATACCAAAAGCGAACCCCGAATAAATCTCCGGGTCTATACCACAGCCGGAAAGCACGTTTGGATGAACCATACCGGCGCCAAGTATCTCGATCCAACCAGCTCCCTTACAAACGCGGCAGCCTTTTCCTCCGCATTCGCCGCAGCTTACATCCACTTCTACACTGGGCTCAGTAAATGGGAAGAAGGATGGTCTGAAACGCACCTTTGTTTCAGAACCGTATATTTCGTGCGCAAACTGCTCAAGCACGCCCTTGAGATGGCACATTGTAATGCCTTTGTCAACAACCAGCCCTTCCATCTGGTGGAATACAGGTGAATGGGTGGCATCCACCTCATCGGCTCGGTAAACACGTCCGGGGCAGATAATCCTGATCGGCGGTTTGCGATACTCCATGGTTCTTATCTGCGCTGAGGACGTCTGTGTGCGAAGCAGAAGATTATCAGTGAGATAAAAAGTGTCCTGTGTATCTCGGGCGGGATGATCTTTCGGCACATTCAACGCCTCGAAATTATAATAATCGGTCTCGACTTCCGGCCCGTCTACAACATCAAATCCCATAGATTGAAAAATATCAATTAGCTCCTCAAGCACACGGTTCAGAGGATGCAACCCGCCTGTTTTTCGCTTTTTTCCTGGCATTGTAATATCAAGGGTTTCCTCCGCCAGACGGGCATTTTTAAGCTGCTCCTCCATGCGTGTTTCTATTTCATCAAACCTGGTCTCAAGCTCTGCACGTAGCTGATTGACAAGCTGACCGACTTTTGGTCGTTCCTCGGCCGGCAATGCCCCCATTCCCCGCAAAACCTCTGTAAGCTGACCTTTTTTACCCATAACCTTGACACGCAAATCGTCAAGCTCTTTTCTTTCCGAAATCTCATCCAGACGTTCCAGCACCTGACTGCGCAGCTGTTCCAGCTTTTCTTTCAACCGAAATTCCTCCTCCAATTTGACTTCGAAGTCTACATAAAAAACAAAAACACCTTCATCCCCACAATAAAGGGACGAAGGCGAATCCTCCGCGGTACCACCCGATTTTTTGCAAAAGCAAACACTTTTCCGACGAATAACGGCGTCTGCCGTCAGAGCCTACTCCAAAGAAGAAAAGCTCTTTGGCTGTTCAGCACTGCCGCTCCGGAGTGAACTTCCCCCGTCCTTTTCCGCAGGTCGCTTTCAGCCGGTGACGACCCTCTCTTATGCGGCGATTGTCCGAAGTACTCTCTCCATCCATGCGTTTATGGATTTACATGGATTTACCTTATTATAATTTTTTTTAAAAATCAAGTGCCCAGCCGCCTCAATTTAATATCATATAAAACTTCAGTAACTGCTGAATATGTCCGACAAAATTCCGCGTCCTTTTTTCTTTTTATGCTTGTATGGGCATTCAAAATTCACCAGAATAGTATCCTCCCCGATTACGCTTATATTGCGCCATCCAATCACGATATCGTCCTCCCGCCCAAGAAGCCCCAGACACTTCGGTCGTCCGTGAACTACAATTGCTACAAGATGAGCGGTGCAGGTATCTATCTCAACATCATCAACACACCCAAGACGGGTTCCGTCACTGATATTAATAACATCTTTATTATGCATATCTGTAACTCTACAATGCATACCTTTTCCTCCCTATACATCATCTTATATTACAATATGCCATAGGACAAGTAGTTATGCGAATATAATTCATCTGCACCGGATTGCACTATTTATTATATATTTTCTCTTATATCGGTTGTAAATAAAGCAAATTTGTTTTTAGTAAAATAGAAGTAAAGCAACGGGCCCCG
>DOWI01000230.1 GCA_003519645.1 Oscillospiraceae bacterium | reverse complement strand
TAATGGTGCCTTTTAGAATGCATATTTCGCTTCAACGGAACCCCTGTTTCGCGTTAGCGGTGTGAGGAGTTCAGCTGAAGCGGTGTAAATGTAAGAGAATTTCTTGCTATATGTTAATAGACCTCAAATTTCTCATGTTCTTACCATTCATTTCAAGACGGTACGATTCACTAAGGAGGCGGTTCAGGCAAGCATCTGCATAGGTATGCTCATGGAACAGGTCATACCATGATATTATTGGGAACTGCGATATGACCATGGTGGATTTATTCGGATCTCTGCTTTCAAGAACCTCAAATAGATTCCGACACTTGTCAAGATCAAGCTCCATCAATCCGAAATCATCGATAGCCAGAAGTTCATATCCTGCCATCTGTGCTAAACATTCCGAATATGTTCCGGTAGCATTGGCACGCTCCAGTTCGTGGATAAGATGATTGGCACGAATGTACCTTACTGTTTTGAACTGACGCAGAGCACTTATACAGAGCGCATTCGCAAGATAGCTTTTACCGGATCCAGTTTGTCCGGTAATCAAAAGATTTTTGCCCCTATCAATCCATTCACATTTGGCCAGCTCCTCAATAGCATGGCTGTCAAGCTGCCGCTCCGGGTCGTAGATGGTATCGTCAAGATCAGCAGCTGGATATTTCAAGGTTGCTTTCTTGATAAAACGGTTCAGCTTTTTTGTGTAACGCAAATCCCATTCTGCATCCACCAGCTTTCCGACTTTTTCTCGAAAGGAAAGGAAATCGGAATTTGGATCAGCAAAGAGTTCCTCAAGAGCTTCAGCCATCCCCGAAAAGCGCATATTTTTTAATTTACTGCAGATTTCATAGTCCTCAATTTTGAGCGTTGTATGTTCCATTATTTATAGATCTCCTTCCCTCTAAGATTTTCATGTTCGGGAAGCGCCTTGATTTCTTCCCGCGTATGATGTGAATTTGTGATGCCGGAAAGGGTCTTCTTAAAGTAAGAGTATCTGCAGGCATTGCTTTCCACGCAAAGTTTTGCAGCTTCTTCAACATCAAGCTTTGACCGGTTTGTACACATATGCAGAATTCCATTACAACTGTTGTAAGCTTGTTCCTCATGTTGTGGAGCGAGAAGTATCGTATCTATCAGCTTTGACATATATGGGCCAAAGGCAGATGCCCAACGCCTGTAGTATTCACCATCTTTAGAGTTGACTTCCTTATAATACAGATGCTCAGGTTTCATATGTTCCGGCTTGGTAATGTATCTTGGAAAATCCTTATAGGATCTGCGGTGTGTACAGATCAGTTTGTTATTCCTGTCGGATATCCGGATTTCAGCCATTGTCGCGNNTTTATTTAATTTGATTCTTCACAACTGCATTGTCGCCTTCAGTATTGCCGGTTGGTTGTAGTAAGTATACAATACTGAATAATAGTGGTCATCGAACAGCAGATGGTAATTATTCGGTACATGTGTAAAATGTTTAAATTCACACAGAGCAAAGGATCCACCTGCCAGTGGCCTCATCTGTGGCTTGTCGTATCGAAGGAATGCTTCCATCCTAGAATAAGGCTGTGCCTGTAGCTTTCGGTTGTTGATTTCCGCTATTTTTTCTTTGATATCTTTATTGACATCTTCGATATTGTAGTAGATCTTTTCTTTCAGGTCTTCTAACAGATGGGTCTCCAGAAACTGGACGTGTTTTTCTACAGTCGGTTTCCCTGTGGGCTTACGCGGTGGAGGAGGGAGTACAACAACTTCATAGAAACTTTCAAGATCCTGATACGCTGCGTTTAGAAGCAGTTCATCTTTTGTATGCTTTGTAATTGCAGTCTTTAAATTATCAGGAACCAGATATTTTGGAACAGCCTCATAATACTCCAGTGCATGTACTGTTCCGGCAATAAAATTTGAAAGCTTTTCGTCCGTAAAAGCTTCTGCATAACCACAACTGCTGACACCGACAGAGGTTACAAAGATATGAACTTTGCTGATTTCGCCAGTCAGGGTATTTAAAAGGATTTCAGGCTGATCTCCGACCCAGTCAATGTATAGCCGTTCACCAGGAATTCGTTCAACAACCATGCTGACCTTATCGGATCCGTGATTTTTTTCAACATATTTATTGAAGTAGTGGCAGTACTGGGTGTACTGGTATCCGGCTGGATTATCCTTTTTGTATTTCAGCCACATGTAGAATAGATTGGCTTTACTGCCCTCCCTCATAAGGCGACCATAGACAGACTCATAGTCAGGTAACGAACAATCTTTTCGGCGAATATTTTCCGGAGGATAGAAGGCTGCCTCGACATCTTCCGGATTCATTTGTCTCAGCGCATCCAGATCCTTACCAATCTCTTTATATCGGGACATGATAAGGGTAATAGAACTATTGCCAACGCCAAACCGGCTTCGGCAGTCATCATAGGATATACAACGCTGACGCATATCTATGATTCCAAGAATTGTAGTATAATTGTGCATGATAACATGCTCCTTTCTCGTATTTTGTTACGAGAAAGACTATACCATAAGTTGCCTTGCTACACCGATCTTATCGAAAAGGTTGCACCGATGGCGCGATTTGCTCACACCGCTCTAGACGAAATTGTTGCACCGCTGAGCCGAAATGTGCAGGCAACTGATGATATTTTTCGACGAAAGATTCAACGTTCATGCAGCAGTTTAGCGG
>DOWI01000376.1 GCA_003519645.1 Oscillospiraceae bacterium | reverse complement strand
GCCTTTTACTGCGATTACATACTCACTGCGAACACTTGCGGCCTTCTCAAAAACATGGCGGTCTGTTATATCGTCAAATGCAAGCTGAACAATTCCCGTACGGTCACGCAAATCAATAAAAACCAGCTGTCCAAGATCTCGTTGACGCTGCACCCAGCCGCAGAGCGAGACTTCACGTCCCGCATCCTTGCTCNNATCCATGTCCTTTCCCTATCTATTCAGATTTCGCTTGTTCCTGTAAACACCTCGGCCATATTGGCAAGATGGCGGTCAATTGACCGGTTAAAAAGCGTGGTGTAAAGGCTCTCGTCGAGATCTACCTCGGTTTCTTGGCCGGTCTTCATATTCTTGAGACGTGCGGTACCTGTATTCAACTCGTTATCCCCAACAACAATTACATAGCGGGCATCAATTTTATTTGCATATTTCATCTGTGCCTTAAGTCCACGCCCCACAGTATCACACTCAACCGACACGCCCCCCTCACGAAGGCGGGCGGCAATATTGAAACAGCGTTTTACCGCTTCATAGCCCATTGAAGCCAAATAGACGTCACAGCGTGGCGGTTCCGGGAACGCTGCCCCCTTGGCTTCCATCACCATAAGAAGACGCTCAAGTCCCATGGCAAAGCCCAAGGAAGGAAGATGCGGACCTCCCATCTCTTCTATTAGGCCGTCATATCTTCCGCCGCCGCAAATTACAGCCTGAGCCCCCAGGGCATCCGAAACAAATTCAAACACCGTGCGCGTATAATAATCCAGCCCGCGCACAATCCGCGTATCTATCTCGTATTTAATTTCGGCAGCATCAAGAATATCCTTGACATTGCTGAAATGCTTTAGGCAGTCATCGCAAAGATAGTCCAACATGATAGGGGCATCTGCGGCAATTCCCGAGCAAATCGGTGACTTGCAATCCAGAATGCGCATTGGGTTGCGTTCAAGACGACCGTTGCAGGTTTCGCATAGATGTTCCTTGCGCTTTTCAAAATAGTCCTTTAACGCCTTGTGATATTCGGCACGGCAGCTGGGACACCCAATCGAGTTGATGTGCAGCGAAACGCCTGTAATTCCAAGCTCATTGAGCAGTGCATGTGCAAGGGCAATTACCTCGGCATCCGCTTGTGGAGCACCCGCGCCAAAGCATTCGACACCGAACTGATGGAATTCACGAAGTCGGCCTGCCTGCGGCTTTTCATATCTGTAGCATGATGTCAGATAGGATACCTTAATGGGAAGGGTGTCATTGTTCATGCCATGCTCCAGCATAGCACGTGCCATCCCCGCCGTTCCCTCAGGGCGAAGGGTGACCGAGCGCCCGCCCTTATCATTAAACGTGTACATCTCTTTTTGTACAACATCGGTGGTTTCCCCTACAGAACGCTGAAAAAGCTCGGTGTGCTCGAAAACAGGCGTGCGCATTTCTCTGTATCCGAAATCCCGTGCGACTAAAAGTGCAGTCTGTTCAATGTGCTGCCATTTACAGCTCACAGCGGGAAGCACATCCTGCGTACCTCTGATTGATTTTGTGATAAGTGCCATGGTGGATATCAAGCCTTTCTTTTTTTGCCGATTACCTTANNTCCAACCGGAATTTACCGGACGCCACTTGGATTCACAATATCGCGCCAGTCGAGATCTCCACGCTCAAGACCATGGATCAGCACCTCTGCCGTGGCAATATTGGTGGCAACCGGGATGTTTCGCATATCGCATAGACGGAACATATCGTTTTCATTGGGCTCATGGGGTTTCACCGTCATGGGATCACGGAAAAACAGAAGCAGATCAATTTCATCACATGAAATGCGGGACGAAATCTGCTGATCACCGCCCTGAGAGCCGCTCAAATAACGCGTGATATTCAGTCCGGTCGCTTCGGCAACCATTTTACCTGTCGTACCTGTAGCGCAAAGATTATGCCTGCTTAGAATGCCGCAGTATGCAATGCAGAACTGAACCATTAGTTCCTTTTTCGCATCATGTGCAATCAACGCGATATTCATACAGATTCACTCCTTTAAATATACCCGATCATAGAATCATGCCGAGTGTATGTTTACAACTAAACCATTTTTTCCAATTTTGCCAAGGGTAGGTGTTCACCAAGATAACGTCGCGCAATATTTACAAAGCATACCGCGGCGTTGGAACGTATGGGAAGCGGTCTCCCATTTGCATTCGCGATTGCAACTTCCTCGTCCTCCGGCAATATGCCCATAAGCTGCAGACCTGACATGTCGATAATCTCATCCACATCAGGCATCCTCCCGGCAAGAATCGGAGCCGGACGGAGACGGTTGATGATCAGTCGAGAGGGTATATTGCGATCTCGAAGTAAACCACCGACAATTTGTGCATCTCTCGAGCATACCATATCCGGTGTTGTAACAACAAGGGCACGATTTGCGCCGGCGATTGCACACGCAAACCCGCCTCCAATACCGGCAGGACAGTCGACCAGCACATGGTCGTAATAGCGGGCAAAACCGCCGCATAGACGTCGCATATCATCGGGAGAACACATTCGCTCCAAACTGACAGGCGCAGGGATAACCGATACGCCGTCACAGACGGGCGAAGGATAAACCGCTCGAATCGGTTCGCAGTTTCCTTCAAATATATCTGACATATCATAAACAGCACGGTCACTGATGCCCAGCATAAGATCAAGGCTTCTGAGCCCGGCGTCACCGTCAAACAAAACCACCTTGCGCCCGAGACGGGCCAGCGCACACCCGAGACCGGCGGTAACGGTTGATTTACCCGATCCACCCTTTCCGGATGTAATTACCGTTACAATGCCCATCGTTACACCCACCTTCATTGTATCATACCACAAAAAGTCGGTCAAGACAACCTGAACCTACAGATACGACATATTTTTTTTGGTTTTTCAGTGGAAATTCCACAAATATTTAATGTATGTCCCTTCGTATATCATTTCGTAAATAATAATGATTTGGATATAGTATAAGTATACATATTTTTTATTTATTGAGCAAGTGTTTTAGCCTGCCATCATGCTTTTCTCCAAATGACCGGAACCCGGCAGAATCGGCCAAAATGGTTACAGCTCTGTTTCAAAAGGTTACAGAAATGTTATTGATATTAATACGGGTTGTTTGTTATACTGATAGAGTTAAGAGAACCATATAGGCAGAATTGCTGTAGCAAGGGGTAAGAGTAGACCCTTTTTCTACATGGATTGTGCTTTATTGGGACAGAACCCTGATTTATTCCAAGTTTTTTGAAAGGGGGGGACGCTGCGCTATGTCTCTATTTAGAAAAAAGAAAAAAAAGCACATAAGCAAGAAAGTAAATAATGTTCTTGTATTTTTACTTGTATTTATTATATTTTTATTAGTTTTTGGCGGAATATGCCTATGGGCTGTGGTTAAAATTAATGAGGAGCGTCGCTCTGCCCAATCCCCTGAGTCAATTTCGGGCACTGAATCCGTCCGGTTTGATGAGTCAGACGTACGGAATCTGCTGATTATAACGGTCGACGATGGGCAGGCTCAGGGCTTCGTCCTGGTCCATGCTAACCCTGCAAAAACGCTGGTTCGGACGCTTGCCATACCACGTGATACAGTGGTCGATTATAAAACATCCGAGGTGCGTTTGTACGAGCTTGTGGATCAGCAGGGAATTGCGGTTGCCCGAGATGCACTGGCTAAACTATTTGATATAAAGTTCGATAATTATATTGAGATCAGTTATGATAATATTGAAAAATTGGTCGACTATTTTGAATCCGGAATAACGATGAAGCTAGACGAGGATTTAGAGTATCATTCGAATCAGCTTTCGGTCAGCATTAGCGGAGGGCTTCGTACGCTCAGTCCTTCCCAGGCCGTCAAGGTGCTTCGTTATCCTGCATGGCATGGAGGGCGCAAACAGCGTGCAGATATACAGGCTGAGATGACTGCTGCACTGGTCAACCAATATATGCATTCCTCCCGAAAGGAATCATCTGATGCCGATTTCAGTTTTCTTGTGAATCTTGCGAGTAAAACCGATATTCTGGTTTCTCATTACACTTCAGCCAAGGCGGGACTTTCTCATCTTGCGGAGCACAACGACCAAGACCTTTGCAAGGCGATATCTCTTCCCGGCGAATATCAGGGGAGCAGTGAAGCGATCCGATATTATGCAGCCGGCGATATCCATCAACTGCTCAAAACCGCCCTCGGTTAAACCGTCAGTTTTGTTCCCACGTCGCGCCCAGGAGAATGAAAGGAGCACAGCCGTTGAATAAATTCCTTGCAGCAGTTTTGGCATGTATTTTTATTGCTCTCACCGGCTGTGATTTTATCTTTCCCGGAGTTGACGTCTCAGATGATGAATCCAGCAGCGTCTGGGCTGATTATTTATCCGAATTTGAAAACAGATGGTGTTTTCAACGGTTAAGTACTAATTTGAAAATTAGCTATGGCGAAGTATATACTGCCGTTAAGGAGAGCTTTGAAAAGGATGAATCCGTAACCATATCCGACAGCAAGCGCGGCACACATCATCAGTATATCGGGCTGAGAGTCACACTTTCCAAGCCGCTTAAAACCCGAGATGATGCAAGGCTGCTCTATACCGCATTCCTATTTGATAATCCGCAGTTTTTTTATATTGGTAACACCTACAGCTATGAGGGATACAGGGCAGGCGGAACCGACTTTTATAACATCTTCTGCCTAGTATATTCCATGAGCGCCCAGGAGCGTGCAGTCGCTGCCGCCCGGCTCGAGGACACTGTCTCACGTATCCTCAACGGACTTTATCAGAAGGGTGCCGGCGGCCAGTTTGAAACCCAACTCTACCTGCATGATGAGCTGCTGAAGCTTTGCAGTTATGAAAATCTGGCCGTGCAAACCGATGATCCCGCTGCGCTGTATCCGACTGCCTTTACGGCATACGGCGCATTGNNCATTGGCAGAGGGTAAAGCGGTCTGTGAAGGATATTCGCGCGCCATGCAGCTTTTGCTGCACAGGGCAGGGATTGAGTGCACACTCGTCAGCGGAAACGATCAAAACAATGTTAGTCATATGTGGAACCTGGTTACCATTGACGGCCGCAATTACCATCTTGACCCGACATGGAACGATGGATCGGATAAAATTCACCATTCCTATTTCAATCTTACTACAGCCGAAATTCTGTTGTCTCACAAAATTGATAAGGAAAATATCGGAATTGACACTTGTACTTCAAGGGAAGCAAACTATTATCTCCGAAAGGAAAGACAGCTTGATACAGTGAGGCGTGATGATATTGCAAAGACGATCGCCGATGCCGTCATACAGGGTGATTCTATAATAGATCTACGGTTTACAAAAAACACCTTTGCAGCGGCGCGGCTTTTTATCAATAACCGCGAATTGCTAATTCAAAAGGTGAACCACATTTTGAATGGATCTGAATACTTAATGTGGAACTACGAGGAGTACAATGTGAATGACATTTATTATACTCTGACGCTATACAAACACGACTCATAGATAAAACAGGGTGCTGCAAAATCATGCAGCACCCTGTTTTATCTATTTCCCAAATGATCTTTCTGTTTCATAACAGCGGGGACGTTCCATCAGCATACGGATGGCATCCCGTGCCGACTGCCCATTATAACAGATTTGCCAGCACTGCTCTGTGATGGGCATTTCAACATCTGCTTTTTGTGCCAGCTCCCAGCCGGCAAGTGCTGCATGGTAGCCTTCCACCGTGCCCACAAGCTTTAAGGCTTCCTCCAGCGTATGCCCCTGCCCAATTAGAATACCGGCACGGCGATTGCGGGAGTGGGGACTGCCGCAGGTAACAATGAGATCGCCCATGCCGGAAAGTCCCGCAAAGGTTTCGGAGCGGGCTCCGAGTTTGATTCCGAGTCGGGCAATTTCCGCCAATCCCCGTGTCATAAGGNNCGTGTTATCGCCCACCTCTAGTCCGTCACAAATGCCGGCCGCCAATGCGATTACATTCTTAAGCGCACCGCCAAGCTCAACCCCGGTTACGTCTGTATTAACATATATCCGGAAATTTGGATTCATCAATATTTCCTGAACTCTTTCCGCGGCATCCGCATCCTGAGAGGCGCTGACCAGGGTTGTGGGAACATTCCTTGNNCTTGCAACCTCTTCGGCATGTGACGGACCCGACAGAGCCACCACCCGCGCTGCGGGCAGGACTTCTGATAATACCTCTGAAAAACGGCGATGTGTCTCAGGTTCCAATCCTTTTCCTGCATTTGCAATTAGGGTACCCTCCGGCAGAAAAGGCGCCAGCAGTTCGGCCGTCCGACGAATCGCAAATGAAGGTACTGCAAATATGATCAGTTCGGCATCCGCCGCCTGGGAAAGATGGGTTGTAAGCGATATTTCCGGAGAAACCGGAACGCCCGGAAGCAGCTTTTTATGCTCACCGAATCTTCTGATTCCTAAGATTTCATCTTCAAAGGGCGACCAAAGTGTAACCCTGCTGCCGTAATTCTGGGCCATGATGGCAAGGGCGGTTCCCCAGCCTCCCGCACCCAGAACCGATACTGTTGCCTCTGCGTTCATGCGACCGCTCCTCTCGGTATGTATATTCATCTATTTGCTTTTGTCTGAACCGATTTTACTCTCTGTTCCGTTTATAATACGCTTAATGTTTGGTATATGCTTTAGAATCAGCATTGTTGAGATAAATAAGGTCATTATGATGCTAAACAAGGTATTGGAGGAAGAGTTTTTGTCGGCAAAGGCACTGAACAACCCGGTAAATATCGGTAAGGCGATCCCGGCGCAGATTGAGCCAAGCGAAACCATACGAAAAATCAGCACCACAATAATGAAAACTGCCAGGCTGAGAAGTGCCGCGCGCCAGTCAAGGATTAGCATCATGCCAAACGTCGCCAAAACACCCTTGCCGCCACGGAACCCAAAATACAGTGGGTATAAATGGCCAAGAATGCAGAAAAGACCCGCAAGATACTTTCCCACAAGCACAAACTCCATATCGCCGTCGGTATAGCCGCTGTTTAACATATGAACCAGCCAGCCACCCAATAAAACCGACGCAATGCTTTTTCCCAAATCTCCCAAGGTGGTAAGAAGTGCAGGAAGCTTGCCCTGGGAGCGCAGCACGTTGGTTGCTCCCGCGTTCCCGCTCCCGCTGTCACGAATATCGGTGCGGGAAAAGAGACGCGTCACCACAATTGCAAAATTAATGCTGCCCAGAAGATAGGCGCCGGCCGCTGTCAATATAAGGGACGGCCAGCAGTTTGACACAAAGCGGAAGAGTTGATCAAGCATAGGAAACTTCCTTTCGACTAATATAACAATACGCAACTGCCCTCGGCTGCGGCTAAATCCACCCAAAAACATCCTGACCGCAAGCACGAATGGGCCATAACTATTTGTTGGAGGATTCGCCCCGTTCTCGAACCACAATGCGAACCGGCGTGCCTTCCAACCCAAAGGTTTCACGTATTTGATTTTCTATATAACGCTGATATGAAAAATGAAACAGATCGGCACGGTTTACAAAGCATACAAATGTTGGGGGTTGGGTAGAGGGCTGGGTAATATAGAATATGCGAAGCCTCTTTCCTTTGTCCGAAGGCGGCTGCACCCTTGCCGTTGCCACCGCCAGCACATCGTTCAACATCCCGGTGGAGATCCGAATGGCGTGCTGCTGTGACACATATTTTATTAGCTCAAACAGGCGGTCGATACGCTGCCCGGTTTTAGCCGAAATAAAGATGATGGGCGCATAGGACATAAACGAAAAATCCTCCATCAACGATTTCCGCATATAATCCATGGTCCTTCCATCTTTTTCAATGGCGTCCCACTTATTGACCACGATAATACAGGCTTTGCCTTTGCCATGGGCAATGCCTGCCACCTTACTATCCTGTTCGGTAAACCCCTCGGTCGCATCGATCATAATCAGGCATACGTCCGCCCGCTCCACCGCCATTTCGGCGCGCAGCACGCTGTATTTCTCAATCCTGTCATCAACACGGCTTTGACGGCGAAGACCGGCAGTATCAATAAATATGAAATCCCCGTACCGGTTATGAATTTCGGTATCGATTGCATCCCGCGTGGTTCCCGCAATATCCGATACGATAGAGCGTTCCTCCCCGGCAATATGATTGATTAGCGAGGATTTCCCCACGTTCGGCTTCCCGATGACCGCAATCTTTATAACGTCGGTCTCCTCCGGCGCCTCCTGCTGCTCGGGCAGCAGCTCACAGATTGCATCAAGCAGATCGCCTGTTCCATGTCCGTGGACAGAAGAAACGGCAATCGGATCGCCCAATCCGAGATTGTAAAACTCATAAAAATCTGCCGGAATAGCTCCGACATGATCCACCTTATTTACGCAGAGTATGATCGGCTTGCCGCTTTTTTGCAACATTGCGGCAACATCCATATCGTTTGCGGTTACCCCCGCCTTAATATCCGTTATAAGGACAATCACATCCGCCTGTTCAATCGCAAGCTGTGCCTGATGGCGCATCTGTGACAAAATCACATCGTCGGAATAAGGCTCGATTCCGCCGGTGTCAGCAAGCATAAAATTATGCCCGGTCCACTCACACTGCGCGAAAATACGGTCGCGGGTCACGCCGGGGGTATCCTCAACTATGGAAAGCCGCTGACCAATCAATTTATTGAAAAGGGTTGATTTCCCGACATTCGGTCTGCCAACCAAAGCGACAACAGATTGCGCCATCGTCCCTCACCATCCTATTGTTTTATACACCAACAGTATAACCTGTTCAGCCCACATTTACAACTTTTATATAAACTCACATCCGCAACTTTTGCGCAAGCAGCAATAAAATCCTATCGTTGTATCAGCGCTTTTACAAGCGCTTCCCCATCGTTTGGAACAGACTGCACCCGCACACCGAGCGCACGTTCCACATCCCGGGCAGATACATCGTCAAGAAAGAGGTCGCCCTCCCGCCGCAGCATCACCGAGGGTATAAGCAAAGTCTCGCCAAGCTTCCGCTGTTTCAGTTGTTCAATCAAGTCCCCTCCGGTTACCAGCCCTGCTACATCGATTGACTCGCCGAAAAAATTGTTTCTAATCGACACTACCTCAATATTGAGATTTCCCCATTTTTCTCGGGCAGCCTCTGTCAGACCGCGGATAAATGGCTCAGCCGCTGTTCCTGTCGCAATCGTGATGGGGCGCCCACGCGGTATATCTTCACAATTCTCCAGCTCTTCTAAAAACTGAGTTTTCAGAAGAGCCATCAACCCCACGCCGTTTTCGAGCTGCGAAAACGCACCGTAAAATGATTCCTCGGGCAGCGGCATATCCGCCTTCAAATAAAATTCATCGGCGGGAAAGAACACCCGAATACCGTGTTCTCTCAGCATCCGCTCCCCCATATCTTCCATCTGCCCTATCACAACCGCCGCTTCATCTTTTGTAAAGGAGCGAAGAGCGGGCAACCCTTGACGATGCTTTGTCAGTCCCACAGGCACGCCCGCAACACTTTCAACCGCAGGGGCAAGCCTTGCCAAATCCTCCATGGTTCTTATGAGCTCCTCACCGTCGTTGATCCCCGGGCAGAGCACCAGCTGGCACTCCATTTTAATACCAGCATCCGCAAACCGCCGCAAAACCGATAGGCGGTCGCCGGCGAAGCGGTTTGACATCATCTTGCATCTGAGCGTGGGATTGGTGGTATGAACCGAGATATTGATCGGACTGATATGCATCGAAATAATCCGCTGGATTTCATGTTCGGTCAGGTTGGTAAGGGTAATATAATTACCGAACAGAAAAGACAGGCGACTGTCGTCGTCCTTGAAGTATAAGCTTTCTCTCATTCCTTCGGGTAGTTGATCAATAAAGCAGAATATGCATTGATTGCGGCAAGCGTGCTGCTTATCCATCAAGTATGTTTCAAATTCCAATCCTGCATCCTCGTATGGCTGCTTGCAAAGCCGCACGGTTTTGGTTGTTCCGTCCCTTGAAATAAGCAGCTTCAGCTTTGACTCGGTCATATAAAAACGGTAATCCAGGACGTCAACGATTTCATGTCCGTTGACACTCAGCAGCACGTCTCCCGGCAGTATTCCCTTGTGCGCCGCGACACTTCCGTCTTCAACGCCGGTTATAATAACACCCATGGCCCACCCTCCTTTGATATAATTCCTTT
>DOWI01000448.1 GCA_003519645.1 Oscillospiraceae bacterium | reverse complement strand
AAGGATAAGAGCGCCATACGGTTCCGGTTGGGTGTTGAAGAAAATGCGCTGTTAAATTAATCGATATCTAGCTGGTTCAAAAGCAGTAACAGGTTGTATCTGATTACTGTTTTTCTGTTTAACACGGCTTCTTTTATAACTTCTGGTTTTTAAGCTGTGATAAAACATGATTCCACTGCTTTAACTCGTCAATGAACCGCTGCCAATCCTCTTTGTTGGCGCAACTGGTTATCGCTATAAGCTCTGTTGCCGCTATGGTAGTGATTTTTGCAGGCGAATTTCACGCTATCCTCAGGCTCAGCCGCAGATAATAAGTGGAATTTCACAAAAAGAGTCCTATAAACAGGTTCTTTTCTATTTGCTCATAATATTTCTCGATGCAAAACCCGTCGAACATATTGACGTTTAGAATAACTTATTGTATAATATAGGGGCATTTTGTAGCAGATAGCGTCCGCAGAAAGGGTGTGAACAGATGCTTGGAGATTCAATAAGGACCATATATATGTCCAGAATGACAGAGAACTTAGTTATTCTAAGGAAAAAGCTCAAATTGACTCAAGCAGAACTGGCAAAACGCGTAGGTATCGGCAGACAAACTCTGATGGATATTGAAAACAAGAAACGCCCTATGACTTGGAATGTTTTTATGTCGCTGTTTGGTGTGTTCCGCGAAAACGAAGATACAAATTCATTACTGGTTTTCTACTCTATATCAACCAAGGAACTTACGAAGTTTATCACGAATAGCTGATTATAACCTAATACTCGAAAAGGAGGAACGCGCATGAACAGAATTATGGAAGATATTGCGAAGCTCACTGATGGCCAGAGCTTTCAGAGTTACAAGTATAGCTTTGATTCCGTGCGTACTCCCAGCCCTGATTATGACGATACGCCCGATCAAACCACCGTTTGGAACACTCGCGGCGAAACTTTACAGCAAAAAAATACGATAGACCTTGCGGATTATGCAAAGCAACTCGTTGAGATTTGCCCCGAACCGCGCTTGCGATATTTCTTGGATGGCTCACGGCATGTTTATCACGTGGATGATATAGCGTATAGTTCACGCGTTTTCCCTGTGGTTGCTGGACAAGTTGGCGTGGCGTGTTGCTACCGTGAGAATAAACGTCTACGCGTGGGCTATCCGCCTGTGAGTAAACTGGTAATCTCGCTCCCCAATATGGCGATTACAGATGAAAAATATCATATGGAGCAATGCTCGCGCATTTGCGATAAAGTCAACGAAAATGCCCATTTGCGGCGACTTGGAGGCCACTACGGTCATCCGATTACTTTTTCCGATATTCTCACATACAGGACGGACGATATTACCCGAGGCGATTTCAAGGATCGGGGCATTGCCACTATACAGGATTATATGATTGATGCCGAAAAAGGTATGGTTGACGCTATGGCAAAGGATGGCTTACTCTCGCAGGATGCCTATCTTGTCAAAGACGGGACAATCGAATATATACCAGTGAAAACGGGTAAATATGCTGATATACGTACTTTCAAGAATAGTTATCGGTGGGTTATTGGGGTGTCAAAATCATTTAATCCCGAAAATTGCAGGGACGGCAAAGGCAGAGACGGCAAGGGGAAACCCAACGCCGATGCAATTATTAGCTTAAAACAATTCCACCGTACACAAGTAGCCAAGATAAAAACAGATAGAATCCCCGACTTGTGGTTTGCCGTCTGGTATATCCGACTGAGGAAGTTCCCCGAGCAAACACGCAATCCATTTGACGGCGTAATCAAGGTGGAAAAAATCCTTGTGACAGATGAGGAGATAGCAAACGGGCTTGATAGTGACACGGTGGATATGCTCTCGGCATCGCTTATTAACGAAAGATGCCCTACTTGTTATGGTGCAGATTTAAGATTTGCTAACCATCTCTATCCCGTGTACCTCACGGAGTCATATATAAAGAGCACCTACATGAGCGGTGAAATGTTCATAAGCTTATTTTAGGAGGTAAAGGCATTGGAAAATAAACCGATTGGCAGAGTAATTGCCACCGAAAAAAAGCCGACCAGCGTGGATTCGTTTGCTTTTTGGACGGATTCTAAACTCATTCTTAACCCGTTTGATATCGTAAAAGTTGAGCACGTCAACGGCTCATTTTCTTACGGAGTTATAGAGGACATCTCGCATATCACGGATGCCGCCAGTTTTTTGACCAACTACATATCCAGCGATTTCGGAGATGTGGAGGTGAATGCGCCGACAAACCGTGTGGGAATGAATTATATTGATGCGACCATTGTTTGCAACGATAAGGGTATCTATATCCCTGTGCAAAGTGATAGTAAGGTATATCTCGCTACCAAAAAAGAGATTATCTATGCGCTTGGGTTAGATAACAAGCATTGTGTTTTGCCCTGCGGATTCCTTGAAATGTATAAGAACACGGGCGATGAGCAAGCCGAGCCAATCCCTGTGAAATTCGATCCGCGTTTTGTTATCGGGCCAGAGGGAGCGCATCTGAATATCTCTGGTATTTCTGGTTTGGCGGCAAAAACTTCTTATGCGATGTTTTTGCTAAAAGCTGTACAGGATTACTACCGCGACCAAGCCGATTCGGATGATAGCGTTGCTTTTGTGTTGTTTAATGTCAAGGGCAAGGATTTGTTGGGGATTCACCAAGAAAACGACTTTACGGAGGGCGGCAAGGTTTCAGCGGAACAAGCCATCAAAGAAAAAGAAGCCACTCACGCTATTTACCGCGATATGGGACTTACAACAGACCCATTCCAAAATGTCCGCTATCTCATACCTAACGGCGAGGACGGGCGTAAAGCACAAAATACCTATCTCTCACAGAACGAGCTGGATTCATACACCAAAGACGACCTCGCCAAACAATTCGTATTTACCTACTCCGAGGATAAGGACGATTTGGATTTATTCTTTGCCAATGTAGATGATACTACCCAAACCATAGACGCTATTCAAGAGTATATCATTGCAGGGCAAGGCGGTTTTGCCAGTATTAACGACTGGACTGGTTTTGAAGATTTAGTCGGCAAACACTGCGACCCCACCACTTCACCAGACAAGCGCAAGGAAATTCCGGTGCAATCATGGAGGAAATTCAAGCGTTATATCAGCAAAATGATTAAAAATTCACCCCTGTTTACCCGTGACGCTCGACACGGAACGGTTCGCCTCGGTGAGCAACTCAAAAACATCAAACCGAATGATGTGTTCGTAGTTGACGTTGCAAATCTCTCCGAAATTATGCAGTCGTTTGTGTTTGGTGATGCGGTACGCATAATCAACAAGCTGCAACTTGGCGAGTACGATGATGATGGTGTTACCCCACCGAAGAAAATCATTATTTTCATTGACGAGCTTAATAAATATGCCTCTACCGAAACGCCTAAAAGCTCCCCGATCCTGCGGCAAATACTTGATGTCACAGAACGCGGACGTTCTCTCGGTGTAATTCTGTTTGCGGCGGAACAGTTCAGAAGTGCGATTCATGACCGTGTCAAGGGCAACTGCTCCACTCACGCATACGGACGAACAAATTCTATCGAAACAAACAAAGCGGATTACAAGGTCGTGCCGTCAACGTATAAAAATATTTTGACGCGGCTGGAACAAGGCGAGTACCTAATACAAAATCCCGTGTTCCGTTCAATGCTGAGGATTAAGTTCCCGAAACCGATATATAAGCAGTTCAAACAATAAGGAAGGGGTGACGCTCAATGGCGGTATTCGGGAAAAACATACTGGAAAATCTGACCACGGGAATGTACTCGGACTCGCGAGTAATGTTCCGTGAGTACATACAAAATGCTTGTGATGCCGTTGATTCGGCTATCGCGAACGGTATTCTTGTGTCTGGNNTCGTTATCGATCTTTCTCAAAAGTCGATTGAGATATCGGATAACGGTAGCGGCATCCCAAAAGCTGAGTTTGTCCGTGTACTCAGCGACATTGCCAATTCAGATAAAGAACGCGGCAAGGATAAAGGGTTTCGCGGAATTGGTCGGCTGTGTGGGCTGGCATACTGTGCGGAGCTTCAATTTATCTCTACCGCCAAAGGCGAAGATACTGTAAGTATAATGACTTGGGACGCCGCCACAATGCGTAAACGTCTTAATGATAATCAGAAGCATAGCGCGGACGAGGTATTGAATGAAATCCTCAAAACTACTTCCGATACTCCCGCCGAGCCAGATGAACACTATTTTAAGGTGGTTATGACTGGCATTCGTAAAGAGTGCCGTGAACTACTTGATGTGCAAGCCATACGGGATTATCTTTCCTTTGAAGTACCTGTTCCGTATGATAGCGCGTTTATTTTCTATACACAGATTTACGACCACGCCAAAACGCTCGGAAAGCTCATAGATGAGTATAAGATTTACGTTAATGACGAGCAGATTTTCAAAAAGTATCGCTCACGTTTCTTGGTTGGAGGCAAAGTGGATGACGAGGTGCGCGAGCTTGCATTTAGAGATTTTTATGACGAAAACGACCAGCTTCTTGCATGGATGTGGGTTGGGCTATCCTCACTAAAACGCCAGATAAAACCTGAAAATAAGCAACGCGGATTGCGTCTCCGCAAAGGCAATATCCAAATCGGTGAGTCAGGAACGCTCCGCAAACTATTCAAGGATGCTCGTGGCAACGAGTATTTTATCGGCGAGGTGTTTGCGGTACATCCCGAACTTATCCCCAATGCCCGCCGTGACTACTTTAATTCCAACCCAACTCGAACCGTATTTGAGGAACAGTTACGTGAATTCTTTGCCGAACTCTGGAGATTGTGTAATGNNGAATATAAGCAAAAAGTCACTGTTGGATTTGCGGGCGCGGTTGATAAAGAAACGTTTGAAACCGAGCTTGAAGAAAAGAAAAAACGTGCCGAAATAGCCAAACGCAAAATTGATAAGCCCATTTCCACGGGTGAGGACAGTAGTGGGCTGACTACGAGGGTCAAGGAGATTGTCAAATTTGTAGAAGCTCCCAAAACGCCTACTGCGCCGCTCCCCATGCTCCCAACTGAGCGGGCTGACGGTGATGATAGNNAAGGAAACGCGGAAAGTTGTAAGCCAAATATACGACCTAATTTCCGAAAATGCCCCAGAGATAGCGCAGAACTTAATCTCCAAAGTCCATGCAGGGCTAAAACAACCCAAAAAGGAATGAATCGATATGCATCGTCAAGTGTTGCTCATAGAGCCGAACTACAGAAATAAATATCCTCCGATGGGGCTAATGAAGATTGCTACATATTTTAAGCTCCACGGAGATAATGTGAGGTTCTTTAAGGGCGACCTCCTTGATTTAGCAACTGATCTTATGTGTGAGGACTTACTCTTTCGGCTTCAAGCACTCAGCCCCGATACCAAATGGAATGTCTACATACCCACACTCAAAAAATATATCCGTAACGGTAAAAACGACGATATTCCCAAAACACTCGATTTTGAGGATGATTTTGTACTTGATGCTATAAAGGAGGCGCGGAATAAGTTTAAGGGGAAAGAATACTTTAAGAGTCCTCGTTTTGATATTGTCGGGGTGACTACGCTCTTTACATTTCATTGGGGAATTACCATTGATACTATCAATTTCGCCAAGCAACTTTGTAAGGACCAAAGCCGAGTGTATGTTGGTGGTGTTGCTTCAACCATTTTGCCCGAAGAAATCGAGCGCGAGACAGGCATTAAGCCAATGGTCGGGATTTTGAATACCCCCGGCGTTTATGATGAGGGCGACACAATGATTGTCGATACCCTTCCTTTGGATTATTCTATTCTCGAAGAGATTGATTATAAGTATCCTGCTACGGATGCTTATTTTGCGTATATGACAAGGGGATGCCCAAATAAATGCCCCTTTTGCGCTGTCCCCACGCTTGAGCCAATATATCAGGACTATTTGCCGATTAGAGAACAGTTAGAAAAGACCAAAGAATCATTTGGTGAGCAAAGAAATCTCCTATTACTGGACAATAACGTACTTGCCTCAAGATGCTTCGCTGGTATTATTGATGAAATTAGAGATTGTGGATTTGGGCGAGACGCTTCGTATATCCCCGAAAATCCTTATGAGGTAGCCATAAATAACTTAAGAACCGAGCGAAACAACCGCGCCTATATTCGCGTTATCGTGCGGCTGTATGGAGACTTGATAACAAAATCAAGGAATACAAACATCTGTAAAAACGAAAAGGTTAGCACGGAGATTTACAAGCGAATAGTGGATGCGGATTGCTTAAACGACTACACCGCAACCCGCGAGGCGATTCTCGAATTAGATGAGTATATCGCACCGCTATACAAGAAATATGCTTACAGACCGCTTGCGCGTCAAAGATATGTTGACTTCAATCAGGGCGTGGATGCGCGCCTCATTACTCCCGAAAATATGCGAAAACTCGCTGAAATAAATATCCGTCCCCTTAGAATCGCTTTTGACCATTGGGGGCTGAGAAAAACTTACGAAAAAGCCGTCCGCACAGCGGCGGCGGCAGGAATCAAAAATCTTTCCAACTATATGCTCTATAATTTCAATGAAAAGCCAGAAGAATTATTCCTCCGCATGAAACTCACAGTTGATTTATGTGACGAGTTGGGGATTGCGATATATTCATTCCCGATGAAATATCACCCAATTAGCGACCCAAAGTATTTCCGCAACCGTGATTTTATCGGCAAGAAGTGGAACAAAAAATATGTTCGCGCCGTACAAGCCGTTCTAACCTCTACTCATGGAAAAATCGGCAGAGGCAAGCAGTTCTTTGAGGCAGCGTTTGGCGCAGATGTAGAAGAATACTACGAGATTCTCACAATGCCCGAAGCTCTGATTATCAAGCGATTTGAGCACGATGAGGCAAAACGTATTCGCTTTGACAAAGAAATAGAATACACCAGCGAGGGTAGCGGGCATACTTGTGACCGCATGACCGATGAATGGCGTAAAAGATTTAATGCTCTAACCCCCGAGCAACTTAAAATCGCGTTGCCGATTATCCACCGTAACAAGTTTACGGATGAAGATATTTCCACGCAAGACCCCGCTGTAAATGAGGTGTTGCGTTATTACCAAATCCAACGCGATGCTGAAAATAACAAATGAAGATGCTAAATTAAACTACAAAAAATATATTTCCGCGCCAGTTGATTACTTTGCGGCCCGTAATCCCGAAAAACAAGGCACTTTTCCCGTATATCAGACGTGAGCTCAGTAAAAAGGCGGTAAGACCGCCCATAATTTACGCCTTATCCTTCGCGGGTAAGGTGTATTTTTTTGCCCGAGGCGGACTGCATCTTTTTTGTCAGAGGATCACAAAAAGAAACGACAATTTTCGACAGAAAGTTGTCGTTTCTTTTTGTGCTATTCACTCTTCACTTTTTTCGTTCTTCTCTCCTCTCTGAAATTGTCGCTTCCATAGAAAAGATAAAAGAGAAGAAATAAAAGAATTGGTGGCTTTGCTTCGCAAAGCATTGATTTTCAACGAATATTCTGCTACAATAAAATAAAAAATGATTGACATTTTGTGGAACAACTGATACAATAAT
>DOWI01000164.1 GCA_003519645.1 Oscillospiraceae bacterium | reverse complement strand
TCCGTTTTTATGGAATAGTGTTCGGATTGAATATTCCAACAATATATGGTAAAATAATGAAGTTATTGAATTTCGTTAAGTATAGATATAAAGCAAGGCTTTAATGATTTGGGGAGGGAAATGAATCATGAAAGTGGTTATTCTGGCAGGAGGTTTCGGTACTCGTATCAGTGAAGAAAGCCATCTAAAGCCCAAGCCGATGATCGAAATCGGGGATATGCCTATCCTTTGGCATATCATGAAGATTTATTCAAGCTACGGATATAAAGAATTCATTATATGCTGCGGGTATAAAGCAAATATTATCAAGGAATTTTTCGCATTGTATTATCTTCACAGCAGTGATATCACGTTTGATTTTAGCAATGGAAACAAATCCACCATACATAATAATATTGCAGAGGATTGGAAAGTTACGTTGGTTGATACCGGTCTTAATACCATGACGGGCGGCCGTATCAAGCGTGTAAGGCAATATATTGGAAACGAAACCTTTATGATGACATATGGCGACGGTGTTGCGGACATTGATGTCCACAAGCTTGTGGACTTTCACCGGTCACATGGGAAAACATTGACTTTGACTACCGTTAACGCAAGTCAGCGGTTCGGAGTAATCGATATCGGCAAAGACAATTCAATCCGTGCTTTTAGAGAAAAAGCAAATTATGATGCAAGTAAGATTAACGGCGGTTTTATGGTCATGGAGCCGGCGATTTTTGATTATATTGATGGTGACGAAACGGTATTTGAAAAAAAGCCTCTTGAAATACTGGCGGCACAGGGACAGCTGATGGCATATCAGCATGATGGATTTTGGCAGTGTATGGACACCCAGCGTGACAAACTAACGCTGGAAGAAATGTGGAATACAAACAAAGCGTGCTGGAAGGTGTGGTGACCGCTTACTATGGATCTGTCTTTTTTTAAAAACAAACGCATCTTTATTACAGGACACACCGGATTTAAGGGATCATGGCTGTGCAAGATGCTCCACGACGTCGGTGCTTCTGTTACCGGATATTCCTTGAATCCACCGACCCAACCTAATCTTTTCGGTATTTTAAATATGGAGCATAAAATCAACTCTTATACAGGAGATATTCGGGATTTTAACAAGCTTCAAACCATTTTTCGCAAAGCCAATCCAGAGCTTGTGATCCATATGGCGGCTCAGCCGATTGTGCGTGAAAGCTACTTAAATCCGGTTTACACCTATGAAACCAATGTGATGGGAACTGTAAATATACTGGAGTGTGTCCGCCAAGCCGGTAATGTTGGTTCATTTTTGAATGTTACGACCGATAAAGTCTATTTAAATCAAGAATGGGTATGGGGATACCGGGAAACAGACAATCTTGATGGCTATGATCCCTATTCAAACAGCAAATCCTGCTCCGAGCTTGTTACAGCCAGCTATAAGCGATCATTTCTTAATGGAATAACACCTATTTCAACCGCAAGAGCGGGAAATGTGATAGGCGGCGGAGATTTTGCAGCCGATAGAATTATTCCTGATTGTGTCCGCGCTGTGTCGTCAGGCAAACAGATTATTGTACGGAACCCTGATTCTACACGCCCCTATCAACATGTTCTTGAGCCTCTGTCTGCTTATTTGATGATCCTGAAGGAGCAATACCAAGACGCCGATAAAGCGGGCTGTTACAATGTCGGCCCCGATGACTGCGGTTGTGTGAAAACAGGGACACTGGTGGAGTTGTTCTGCCGCTTTTGGGGACAAGATGCCGGTTGGAGCAGCAAGTCCGACCGAGGCCCGCATGAGGCAGGCTGCTTAAAACTGGATTGTTCAAAAATAAAGAAGGTTTTTAATTGGCAGCCGAAATGGAAGATTGATACTGCTGTGCAAAAAACAGTAGAGTGGACTAAGGCTTTTATAAACCGGCAGGATTATGAAGGCTGCATGGAAAGGCAGATAGAGGATTATCTGAAGTAATGCAACCATGAAAGGAAATCGTTTGAATGTTTGAGAAGAATACAGAAAATCAGGCACGGCAGGAAATACTTAAAATGGTGGAGGAATATGCAAATCGGTATCATTCGAAAGAGGAATACCAACCCGGAGACCGTATTCCGTATGCCAAAAGAGTTTATGACAGCGACGAAATGGTAAATCTGGTTGACAGTGCGCTTGAATTCTGGCTTACATCGGGGAGGTATTCCAAAGCGTTTGAATCAGAGCTTGCAAAATTCCTAAATATAAAATTCTGTTCGCTGGTTAATTCAGGCTCTTCCGCAAACCTTCTGGCGTTTATGGCACTTACCTCACCATTACTTGGAGAACGCGCCATACGTCGGGGAGATGAGGTGATTACAGTTGCAGCGGGATTCCCCACCACCGTGACACCGTTGATTCAGTTTGGATGTATCCCGGTGTTTATCGATGTCACAATTCCGCAGTATAACGCCGATATATCCATGCTTGAACAGGCTCTGTCACCAAAAACTAAAGCTGTTATGATGGCACATACCTTGGGCAATCCATTTGATTTGGCGGCTGTAAAGGACTTTTGTAACCGCCATAATTTGTGGCTGGTGGAAGATAACTGCGATGCATTGGGTTCAAAATATACCTTGAACGGGGAAGAAAAATATACCGGAACCATCGGAGATATCGGAACATCCAGCTTTTATCCGCCCCACCACATGACAATGGGGGAGGGCGGAGCGGTATATACCAATAACCCGTTATTGCATCGGATTGTGGTTTCTATGCGTGACTGGGGGCGGGACTGTGTCTGCCCTCCGGGTCATGACAATTTGTGCGGGCATCGGTTTGACCGTCAATATGGTGAGCTGCCGCTTGGTTATGACCACAAGTACGTTTATTCGCATTTTGGATATAATCTCAAAGCCACCGATATGCAAGCGGCGATTGGCGTGGCGCAGCTTAAGAAATTACCCGAATTCATTGCCCGCAGACGGGAGAATTTTAACCGCCTAAGTGCGGGACTTGCACCCCTTGCCGATAAGCTAATACTTCCCGAGCCGATAAGGGGCTCCAAACCAAGCTGGTTCGGGTTTATGATCACCTGCAGGGAAAAGGGAATGCGAAACAGACTGGTGCCCTATATTGAATCGAAAGGAACCCAAACGCGTATGCTATTTGCGGGCAACCTTATAAAGCACCCATGCTTTGATGAGATGCGTGTACAAAAGGAAGGATACCGTATTTCGGGCAGCCTTGAGAATACCGACAGGATTATGAACGATTCGTTTTGGATTGGCGTATACCCCGGGATGACCAAAGATATGCTGGATTATATGATTTCGGTCATCACCGAAGGAGTGGAAAGCTAGGTCAACATGGGACAATTATTAGAAAGGATATGAAAAAATGCAGCTTAAAAAGCTGATACTTCAGTTCCTTAAATTCGGAATCGTCGGCGCTTCCAACACCTTAATATCACTCCTGATTTACTATGGCCTGCTTTATTTAGGCGTATATTATATAGCGGCCTATACAATTGGCTTTGCCGTCAGTGTTCTCAACGCTTATTTCTGGAGCAGTCGGTTTGTATTTAAAAAGAATCGCGGGTATTAAAATAAGAAAACCATCGCCAAAACGTATCTTTCTTCGGGGTTTACCTTCATGCTTTCAAACGGGATGCTGTTTGTGTTTGTGGATGTTTTGGATTTATCAAGTCTGATTGCACCTGTTTTAATACTTTGTGTTACAGTACCCCTAAATTTTTTATTGAATAAATTCTGGGTTTTTAAATAGTTTGACCGATCAAGGGCAGTAAAGGATGTACAATTATGAAGGTTTCTGATTATATCGTAGAATACCTCTCCAAAAAGGGGATAGAGACTGTATTCGGGTATCCCGGCGGGATGGTGACCCATCTGATGGATTCCTTTTCCCGCCATGAAAAAGTCGCATCACAACTTTGTTATCACGAGCAGGGAGCCGGCTTTTCGGCTTGCGGGTATGCGCAGGCAACCGGAAAAATCGGCGTAGCCTATGCCACAAGCGGACCGGGCGCCACCAATCTGATTACGCCGATATGCCATGCCTTCTTTGAGTCGATACCGGTTCTGTTTATTACCGGCCAGGTGAACACTTTTGAATCCAAGGGTGAGCTGCCTGTCCGGCAAAAAGGGTTTCAGGAAACCGATATTATCAGCATGGTGCAGGGCGTCACAAAATATGCCGCCTATGTAGAGGATGCAAAACAGATAAAATTCTATCTGGACTCTGCGTGTTATCACGCCGAAAACGGACGTCCGGGCGCGGTATTGCTTGACATACCAATGGATGTACAGCGGTCTGAAATAGATCCCTTTGCGCTAGTCGAATATAATCACAGGCATACTGTAAGCTATGACTTACCCTATGCCTGTGATGTATTGATCCGTTCTTTAAAAGAAGTCCAACGTCCGGTTCTGCTCTGCGGCAATGGAATTAATTCATCCGGCATGCGTGATGGATTCAGAGCTTTTGTAAATAAATTGTCCATCCCGACCCTCACCAGTATGACGGCAGTCGATGTGCTACCGCATTCCATGTCGTATGGTTTTATCGGGGCATACGGACACAGATGTGCCAACATGATATTGTCGCAGTGTGATATGCTGATTTCAATCGGTTCAAGACTGGATAACCGACAAACCGGTGCCGACCTTGGGGCATTTGCTCCGAATGCCCAATTGCTGAGATTTGATATTGACGA
Organism: Oscillospiraceae bacterium; assembly: GCA_003519645.1. The sequence goes on along the minus strand of DOWI01000164.1, from coordinate 4,365 downwards.
GGGAGAACTTTTTAATAAAGTCAAAGNNCCTGCCGATATCCCCGATTATTCAGGTTGGAAAAGACAATGTGATTACTATAAAAACCGACTTGACCAAGCCGATCAGCCGCTTTTCCCTAATCAAATAATGATGGAAATCGGGAAAAACATTCCGGATGATACGGTTATCACCACAGACGTGGGGCAGAATCAGGTTTGGGCGGCTCAATCTCTTGAAATAAAGCCGGGGCAACGAGTTTTATTTTCCGGAGGTCACGGGGCGATGGGCGTCTCTCTGCCGGAAGCACTTGGGGCGTATTTCGGTACAGGCAGGCCGGTTGTTTGTATGAGCGGTGACGGCGGGCTGCAGATGAATATTCAGGAATTACAGATGGTTGCAAGAGAGAAAATTCCTGTGAAAATTCTTGTGTTCAATAATCGATCCCTCGGCATGATCCGTCACTTTCAAGAGATGTATTTTGCATCCAATTTCGCTTATACGGTAGAGGAAGGCGGTTATCTCGCACCTGATTTTGTTACAATAGGTGAAGCCTACGGAATTCGATCCTGCCGTATCGATAAGGTTGAGGAGGCTGAATCTATTCGTGATATGCTGGAGGATGACAAGCCTTTGTTGGTTGAAGTGGATGTGGGCGATACCACTTATGTTTACCCCAAGCTGGAATATAAAAAGCCGATCTATGATCAGGAACCTCCGATTGACCGAAAACTGCTTGCCGAACTGCTGGAGTATAAGGAATCATGATGGCAAAAACCATAATCATTACCGGTGCGAGCGGCTTCATCGGCCGCAATTTGACTGCCCGGCTTGCCCAACAGGGAAATAAGATTTATACGGTTGTACGCCCGGAATCTGCCGGATGCGTCACACTATTGCCCGGTATCCGGGTGATTGAATTGGACATGCACCAATATGACAGGCTGGCAGATGCGGTGAATCAGCCGTGTGATGTATTGGTTTCAATGGCGTGGAACGGGCTTCGGGGCAGCGACAGAGATGACCCAAATATTCAAAAATACAGTTATGAAAACAGTATGGAAGCTATCCGTGCTTCGCTTTCACTGGGCTGTAAAACTGTGATATTGGCGGGTTCGCAGGCTGAATACGGTATCTGTCAGAAGCCAATTTCCGAGGACACTCCCTGCAATCCGATTTCCCAATACGGGCGGTATAAGCTAAAGTTGTTTTATGATGCAGCTGAGCTTTGCAGCAAACATGGCGTACATCTAAAGGAACCACGATTTTTCAGTGTATACGGAGCGGGCGATGACAGCGGCACCTTGATGATGTCGTTAATCAAGCGTATGCAATACAACCGAGATTGCATGCTGACCCAATGCACCCAACTGTGGGATTATCTCTATATTGATGATGCTGTGGATGCAGTGATGGGACTTGTAGAAAAAACATGTGACGATGGTGCGTATAATGTCGCTTACGGCGAATCAAAGCCGTTGAAATTCTATATCGAGGCGCTTCACAGGCTGACCGGATCCCAAAGCAGGCTGCTATATGGAAGCATACCCTATCCCGATTCCGGCGCTGTGGAAATCCAGGCTTGCATTGATAAAATACAGCGGGAAATCGGATTTAGTCCACAATTTGATTTTCATAACGGAGCTGCACGGCTCATTCAAGATCAAAAAATTAAGCTGTAAAGGACGCTGCTTATCGTGAAAATATCTATTGTCATTCCTACCTATAATGAGCAGGAAAATGTGAAGCCGCTTTATGATGCGATAATCGAAACGCTCCAAAGCCAGAGGCTGCAGAATTATGATTATGAGATCATTTTCATTGATAATAAATCAGATGATTCAACAAGGGATATATTGACACTCATCTGCGAAAAGGATAAAAAAGTCAAGGCAATATTTAATGCAAAAAATTTTGGGCAGTTTAATTCTCCCTATTACGGGCTTTTACAGTCGTCGGGGGACTGTACTATCCTAATGTGCGCAGATTTTCAGGATCCTGTTGACATGATACCGAATTTTATCGAAGCATGGGAACAGGGACACAAAATCGTGATTGGCATAAAAACCGCCAGCAAAGAAAATAGATTTATGTATTTTATAAGATCCTGCTACTATAAATTAATAAAAAAGCTGTCAAAGATTGATCAGATTGAACATTTTACAGGGTTTGGATTGTATGATAAGCGCTTTATTGAGGTTTTAAGGCAGCTGGGTGATCCTACCCCATTCTTGCGCGGAATTGTAGCCGAGCTGGGGTTTGACCGCAAAGAGATTGAATATTCACAGCAAAAACGCAGGGCGGGGAAGACCAGCAATAATTTTATCAGCCTTTATGATGCCGCAATGCTCAGTATCACATCGTATACAAAGGTAGGTTTGCGCACTGCAACCCTATTCGGATTTATATTTTCCGGCTTGAGTCTTTTGGTTTCGATTGCATATCTGGTATTAAAGCTGCTGTTTTGGGACAGTTTCCCCATGGGTACTGCTCCCCAGCTGATCGGTATCTTCTTCATTGGCTCGGTTCAGCTGTTTTTTATCGGTCTGCTCGGCGAATACATTCTTAGCATCAATACCAGAATTATGAAGCGGCCGTTGGTGGTTGAAGAAAAGCGGATCAATTTTGATGAGGATGATACAGAATTAAGCAATTTGAAAGATTGAGCGGATTGGTATATAATAATGCGAGTAATCATTTAAAATGAAAGTGTTAAGGTATTTTATATGGCATATTGTCTGGAGGATGTTTTCCGACTTGTACAAAAACCGGGACGTTATACCGGTGGAGAATTGAATAGCGTAACAAAAGACAAAGAAAAAGTTGCAATCCGCTTTGCGTTCTGTTTTCCCGATCTTTATGAGGTGGGAATGTCACATCTTGGCATGAAGCTGCTGTACGGGCTTTACAACAGTCAGGAAGACGTTTGGTGCGAGCGGGTTTTTATGCCCGATACCGATATGGAGGAGCTGATGCGTCAAAACGGCATCAAGCTTTTTGGGCTGGAGAGCCGGGATGCCATCGACACCTTCGATTTTATCGGGTTTACGCTTCAATATGAACTGAGCTTTACTGCAATCCTGAATATGCTGGAGCTGGCCGGTCTGCCCTTGCATGCAGCCGAGCGGGACAGCTCCTATCCCCTTGTGATTGCAGGCGGTCCCTGCACCTGCAACCCCGAGCCAATTGCAGATTTCTTTGATCTGTTTATTCTGGGTGAGGGGGAAGAGGTAAGTCTTGAACTTAATGATTTATACCGTCGGCATAAAAGCCAAGGCTATGACAAGGATAAGTTTTTAAAAGAGGCCGTGAAGATTGAAGGCGTATATGTTCCATCTCTGTATGATATAAGCTATAACTATGATGGAACTATTGCGTCGGTTGATGCCTGTGACGGAGCGCCCGCCAAGGTGAAAAAGCGGATTGTGGGTGATCTGAATACCGCTTATTACCCGGAAAGCTTTGTTGTGCCGTATATCGATATTGTTCACGATCGCGCAATGAGCGAGGTATTTCGCGGATGTATACGCGGCTGCCGGTTTTGCCAGGCGGGGTTTATTTATCGCCCTGTCCGTGAAAAATCACCCGAGGTAATCGACGCCCAGAGCCGTTCTTTATGTGAGAGCACCGGTTACGAGGAATTTTCGTTATCCTCCTTGTCCACCAGCGACTATTCGGAAATCGAACGTCTTTTGCCCATGCTTCTCGACTGGGCAGAGGATCAGCAGACAAACATTTCTCTGCCCTCCCTGCGTATTGACGGCTTTTCCCAAGAGCTTGCCGCAAGGCTGAATGTTCTGCGCAGAAGCGGTTTGACCTTTGCGCCCGAAGCGGGAACACAGAGATTGCGGGATGCAATAAACAAAAACCTGTCTGAGGAAGAGATTCTGGATACAGCCCGTAAAGCCTTTTCAGCCGGCTGGACCTCCGTGAAGCTTTATTTTATGAACGGACTTCCCACCGAAACAATGGAGGATATTGAGGGAATCGCAGAACTGGGACAGAAAATCGTTGATTGTTATTATCAAAACCCCAATAGACTTAAGGGCAAGGGCGTGAATGTTACCATAAGCGTTGCATGCTTTGTTCCCAAGCCGTTTACTCCGTTTCAATGGGAGCCGCAGGATACCATTGAGGTGCTCCAGCAAAAGCAGAAGCATCTCAGAAATTCTTTAACAACCAGAAAAATAACCCTGCGCTGGCATGACCCTTCAACCAGCTTTCTGGAGGGGGTTATTGCACGGGGCGACCGGCGGCTGTGTGGGGTTATGGAGGAAGCGTTTCGCCGAGGATGCAAGCGTGACGCATGGTCGGAGCATTTCAACCTGAATACATGGCTTGAGGTAATGAACGACCTGAATATTGATCCCCACTTTTACGCCAACCGC
>DOWI01000165.1:388-3067 GCA_003519645.1 Oscillospiraceae bacterium | reverse complement strand
GAAATCGGACAGGCTTTCACATTCAATAGGAGTAAAATCCTCATGCCAGAAATCTTCTCGTTCTACACCCTTTTCACAACATTCATCAATTCTGACCATATCCCATGCAGCGGGATAAAAGTCCTCAAGTAAAGAACCTTTTACTGTACTTATAAAATCCATGTTTTCTTCCTCCTTTATTTTGTTACGGGTTGTTTGTTGCGGGTTACGAGATACGGGTTACGGTAAAATCCTCCTTGGCACAATTTTCGGATACACAAAGGCTTGGGTGAAAGCTTCTGCATAAGGTACCCCGCATTGATATCCACGGAATTTGGAGCAGGTACGCACAAAATCTGCAAAATCCATCCCGTCATGATCCCGCATCCATTTCAGTTGGCTTACATGACATTCCAGCATTTGTATCTTCAGTTCAATGGTGTCGGTGATATCCACATATTCCGTAGGGTTGAAATTCGACCCTGCAAAGTTGTCCATATAAAACAATGGCGTTACTGCTGCTACTTTAGAGGCACCAGGCTGATACTGCACACAGCTGGCAACATAGCTTGCATCAAATACCAGCCTGCTTACAGCCAAATGATCACCATGATAGTCAGTAGGCGAGTGGGTAATAATGGCATCCGGCTGATAAATACGAAGGAGCTCCATGACCTTGTCTCTTTGTTCCATATCATATCCATTCACCAATAAATCTCCTATATCCAGCGAGACCACTTCAATACCTGCCAATGCACCTGCTTTTCTAGCTTCTTCGCCACGCATGACACGCAGCTCATCCGAAGGTATAACTACATGTCCCATGTTACCGTTACAAACATGACAAACTGTAACCTTGTCGCCTCGTTGTGCAAATTTCGCCAAGGTACCTGCGCAAGAAACTTCAATGTCATCAGGATGACATCCGATTGCTAAAATATTCATAGATCGCCCCCGCTTTCTCCTATGGTAGTGTAAAGTATTACACTCCCTATTTATTAATAAAACCTTGTATTTTCAAGGGATGCACCATCTTTTTTTTAAAAAAAACAATGACCCCCTGTTTTTTTGTCAATAATTGTATTACCACAACAATAACGGACACGAAAACTCATGAAGGGAAGTCATTGTTTATGGATACAATTATATACCAATTGTTGTTAATTATTCAATACCAGTATAAACAAATCTGCTGGTTCATTCTTTTTATTGCAAGATACATCCCACTCAAGCAATGGGCACACGATGAACTTCATAGCCCAAAGTATCAGAAGTTTCTAACCGACAAGCTCCCCATCATTATACCCTTAGTTAAACAGGACTGGCAGCTCTGGAATGAATACTATCGCCTCCGCTATGGAAAGGCCACAAAGCCTGTGAAACCCCAGAAAGGCAAAACCCGTAGTGTTCCAAGCGATACCGTTTGCCCTATCTGTGGAGCTCCGCATGAATATATCTATGACAACAGCGGCGGTCGTGGTCAGTTCAAATGCAAGATTTGCGGCCAGACATTCGTCAATGGCAAAAAGGTCGTTTCCCCATTAAAACTTCTGTGCCCCTACTGCGGCCATGTCCTCCAGCCGGTTAAGGATCGTAAGCATTTCCGTGTTCACAAATGCGTCAATAGCAGCTGCTCATACTACAAGCGAAACTTCAAGAAGATCCCCAAGAACATGCCGCCATCTGAATACTGGAAGTACAAGCTCCACTACCTCTATCGGGAGTTCTCTGTCAACTTTTTTGACATGGACTTGAGCCAGCTCCCTAAGTGGGCAACTTCCTTCAAGTATAAGAAGAACAGCGCCTATATCATGGGGTTGTGCCTAACATACCGAGTCAATTTAAAACTATCACTCCGACAGACCGTACAGGCCTTAAGGGAGATACACAACATTGAGATCTCCCACACCATGGTTAACTCCTACGCCAAAACTGCTGCCGTTGTCATAAAGCCTTTTGTCGACTCATATGACTACAAACCCTCAAACCAGCTGACTGCTGATGAAACCTATATCAAAGTTCGAGGCGCAAAAGCCTATGTCTGGCTTATCCTGGATAAAGTGTCACGCTCCATACTTGGCTATTGGGTATCCATGTCCCGTGATGTCGGCCCCTGCATCCTTGCCATGCGCATGGCCTTTGACAAGTTCAAAGAGTTCCCGGGCAAGGCCTTGAAATTCGTAGCCGACGGTTACAGCGCATACCCCTTAGCCGCTCAGCAGTTTAAGATTGAAAAAGACTGGGACGTGTCCATCACCCAAGTCATAGGGCTTACCAATGATGATGAGGTTTCCAAGGAACACCGCCCGTTCAAGCAGATCATTGAACGCCTGAATCGCACCTTTAGGGAATCCTACCGTATTACTTGCGGCTACAAGGCTGACGATGGTGCTGTACACAGCACCACTCTTTGGGTTGCCTACTACAATTTCCTGCGACCCCATGAGAAATCCGGTGGCAAGAAGCCGCTTAATCAGGTGGAGCTTCTGGAAGGCGCTGGTAACATGCCTGGCAAGTGGCAGCTCCTTATTTACCTTGGACAACAACAAATACTTAAGCGACAAACATGTACAGCACCCAATTAGAACCATCGGCCTTGGACGGTTAAGTATGATGTTCTTCTGAGTAAATTGAATAATCTACTAAAATTTTGTCTATAACTTTACTGTAGCATAATTAGGGCAACGCTGGGGAGCGACC
>DOWI01000165.1:0-378 GCA_003519645.1 Oscillospiraceae bacterium | reverse complement strand
GAGTTTGAGGGCAGAGCCCTCAATGTTTTATTCTGCAATCTTTTTAAACTATAAAAACTATATCCGACTGTATGCAGTCCTATAAACTAAGATATTTACTCAATGTATCTGCAATTTTCAAGGTTCACTATAGCTTTTCTTTAACCCCGTTTTTTCATAGTATACTTTACAGTACCTAATTCTAATTTGTTATTTCTTCTTTGAACTATATTTTTTGTTACTGCGATGCGTGCCACTATCACCTATAACGATATTGCTTCGCTTCATTTTTTCTTCCTGTACTGACCTGAATTCATTCTCTGTTATAATTGGCGGATGATTATCCTTTATCTTATATTCATATTCCTGTGTAGATGAATCCAAAAGCGTAACAGTACC
>DOWI01000233.1 GCA_003519645.1 Oscillospiraceae bacterium | reverse complement strand
AAAGGGGGCAAACCCTGGCTCAACCCCTATGCCCCTGATGCGCATCGTTATATCATCGGTCTGGCGGAAGAGCTTGCGGATTCGGGGTTCAGTGCGGTCATAATTGACGGCGTACAATTCCCCAACCAGACTTCAAGGGCGTTTTACGGCGATTCGGAGCTGACATCCCTATCTCATATCGAGGTTCTTAAAAGGTTTGTTCGGGACTTGAATACCGCTGTGGGTGATCATTGTAAGGTGATTCAGGCAATGCCCGGCTTATCGGCGTTTGGGGACGGCACAGAGCCGTTTGGCGGCAATCCTGTAACCTTGGGNNGGCAAAAAGCTTAAGGCAGGGGAAACCACCCTCACAAACCCGTCCGGCAGTCCCTACGACGCTGTAAAGCTTGCCGCGGGACAAATCAGCCTGCGTATTGAGCTTATGGAGAAGGACGGACGTCCTGACATTATGCCATGGCTTCAGGCAAAAGACTATAACGCCGATCAGGTAAACGGACAAATCAAGGCGGTTACCGAAGCATTGGGGGACAAGGCATCCTTTATTCTATACCATCCCAACGGAGCATACGATTTTGATTCAATAAAAGGGTAATTTAAGCGAAGGAAGACGACAGCATTGATTGTAGATTTTCACACCCATGTATTTCCCGATACACTGGCGCAAAAAGCGCTTACAAGGCTGGTTCAGAGTTTGCGCCATCAGGAACCAAACAGCGATCCGGATGCGCCCTATACCGATGCCACTGTATCTGGTCTTACGGCATCATCCAAGGCGGCAGGGATTGACCTCTCTGTCGTTATGCCGGTTGCCACAGCTCCTCGTTCTTCCGTAACGCTGAATCATTTTGCTGCCCAGGTCAACCGAATGGATCGGCTCCGTTCCTTTGGCAGTGTCCATCCCAACAGTCCGGATGCATTGGATGAGCTTGCGCATATCAAAGAGCTGGGACTCGGCGGAATCAAGCTTCACCCCGAATATCAGGGATGCTATGCCGACGATGCAAACACCATTGCGGTGGTTCGCCGTGCCGCCGAGCTTGATTTATGNNTATGTGTTTTGTTTCATGCAGGCAGCGACATCGGTCTGCCTCCCCCTGTCCATGGTACCCCCGCGCATTTTGTCAGATTGCGTGAAAACGTTCCCGATGCGACAATTATTCTTGCCCACATGGGGGCGTTTCGCATGTGGGAAGAGGCGGAGGACTTGTATTCCGGTATGGGGTTTTATGTCGATACCAGCTTTAGCTTGGAAATACACCCCGAGCAGCATGAGCGGTTTGCAGGTATGATTCGTGCCATCGGAGCGGATCATGTGCTTTTTGGAACAGATTCTCCATGGGCGGATCAAGCATACACACTACAGTATGCAAGGCGATTTCTGGAGAAGTACAGCTTTACGCAGCAGGAATGCGATGCAATACTTGGGGGGAATGCTGCCAAATTGCTTGGAATTCATTGCAAGTAAAAAACATAACGGGAAGGACGAACACGGTGACAAAAAAGGCATTTTTCTTTGACCTGGACGGAACATTGGCTGAGCATAACCTGCCTGCTTCCATGCAGGATGTTGAGGCGATACGTGCTGTCAGGGCGCGGGGACATTCTGTGTTTCTATGTACAGGGCGAACGCCCTGTCATATATATGATTCAATCCTGGATATTGGCTTTGATGGGATAATCGCAGGTGGCGGTACTCATATTACGCTTGGCGGAAATATGATTTACCGAAAGGAAATTGATCCGTTTATCATAGGCAGGATCATTGAATTATTCACCACATACGGTGGTTTTTGTATTCTTGAGGGGGAGCAAAGCCTGTATGTAATCAATCCCGGCAACAACAACTGGGGATGCGACTGGCATAAAATCAGTGACCCCGATGTGTTTGTTCCCCATAAAGGTGAATTTGCAGGACAGGCTGTATTAAAATTCTCGGCGGACGCCCAAAGCTGCAGACCCTTTTCTGACAAATTTTATGCCGATTTCAACATAATTGACCATGGAGGTTTTTTGGAGTTTGTGCCCCAAGGAAACAGTAAATCAGCCGGTATGCGGCGGGTTTTGGATGCCGTTGGAATTGACTATAAGGACAGTGTTGCTTTTGGTGACAGCCCGAATGACCTCGATATGCTCCAATTTGCAGGTATAGGCGTTGCAATGGGCAATGCCACACAAGCTGTGAAATCAGCTGCAGATGAAATTACCGCCCCCCTTTCGGAGAGCGGTGTATCCTTGACTCTTAATAAATATTTGACCAGCTGAAAAACCAAGTGTCGGCTGTTTTGGGAAAGGTATGATGATACCGAATGACCGATTCACATAGAAAAAGAAGATATTCAATTGGGCTTACTGCCTTGACAGCCATTTGGGGGCTGCTTCTGACGGTTTTCTCTGTTCTGCCTATTCGGTATTTTAACAAAATCAGTCTACTGACGGCCGAGGGATTAAAGTGGTTATTAAACCTGCTTTTTGCTTCATCCGGTTCAAAGGATTATCATTATTTGATGATTATGATTGCCGAGATCGCTCTGCTGATGGCAGGCTATGCGGTGCTTGCAGGTCTTTTTTGGTATGTGTTTGGCGGCTGGAGTGGACGGCGGCGTGCCCCAGTGATCTCCATGGGCTGCACAATCGCCCTTGCCGCGGCGAATCTGTTTCTTGGGATGCTGTTACAAAACAAGCCCTTCCGCATTATTGACTTCTTTTTGAACATTCTGGGCGGACTGACAGCGCTTGCGGCACTTTCTCTTTTCGGCTATCTGCTGAATCGGTTTCCGCGCATACTCAACCGCGAAACAATCAGTTATGTCTTTTTCGGTGTTCTCAGTACGCTGGTCAATATGATGGCATACGGCGTGTGTTATAATACGTTTGGACTTCACAACCTTGTAAGCAATGCGATTGCATGGGTTGCTGCCGTCTTGTTTGCCTATGCGGTGAACAAGCTGTTTGTTTTTCAGTCACACAAAGACACGGCGGCAGAGGCGTTGAGAGAATTCGGACTTTTTATTGGCGCCCGATTGCTGTCTTTCGGAGTGGATGAGGCGATGATGTGGCTGATGGTTGATGTTGGCCATATCAACGGTGGATTTTCTAAAATTCTTGCGAATATTATTGTGCTGATTATGAATTATCTTTTCAGCAAACGAATTATATTTATAAACAGTCCTAATTCAGATTAGAAAGGCATGAGCTTAATATGGCGGGTTATAGCTCCAACAATTGGCAGCAGGGCGGCGAACATGAGCAGCAAAGTCGTTCGCTTCGGCACGACTCTAATTTTGTCGGTTTTATCACACTCTCTCAAACCATCCTTTTGCAGGTTATCTTTATCATACTGGTTTACGTTTTGAAACTTATTGGCATGATTGAATCCGTTAATCAAAATTATTACGGGCTGGGTAATACAGGATTTCTGATTTTGTATGGGGTTGCCTATACCATCGGAATGGGGCTTCCCGCGCCTATTGTGGCCTTGATTGCAGGTCGGCGTATCAATCCTTTTTCACGTATCAAAATCCGGGAACAGCGGAAATTGGGTTTTCATTTTGTAATACTGGCTTTGCTTGCAGGCTTGTCGATTTGTATCCTTGCTAATTTCGCCGCAAGCTATATACTCTATTTTTTAGAGAATATCGGCTTGAAGCGCCCCGCCATGCCTGACTATATGGAAAAGAATTATGTCAGCTTGATTATCAATATTGTCGTGTTCGCGCTGCTTCCTGCCATTTTTGAAGAGATGGTCTATCGTGGGTATATCCTCCGCACCCTTCGTCCCTATGGCGATTTTTTTGCCGTACTTGTTTCATCCATATTATTTGCGCTCATGCATGGTAATATATTGCAGATACCATTCGCTTTTTTGGTGGGCTTGGCATGCGGCTATCTTGCAGTGAAAACCGGTCACATTTGGATTGCAGTGATTCTTCATTTTCTAAATAATTTTATGTCCACACTGCTTTCTTATGCCGGTCTGTATTTAACAACAGAACAGAATCAGAAAATGATCTTGATTGTATTCTCTCTAATTGGCATGATCGGCTTGGTGGCAATCGTTATTCTGTATGCAATGGGTGATCCTATTATACGGCGCCAACAGAGTCATCCCCAGCAGATGGCATCTTCACGTCTTGCAGGAAGTCTTCTCCTTGCACCTGCCATGATTGCCAGCCTGGTTATTTTCTTACTTCTTACCGTAGTTAATACACTGTTTGGAGGAACTGCCTGATGGAGGGTCATGTCTGCTCCGAATATTTTATGAGACAGGCACTGGAGCTGGCAAAAGAAGCAGCGGCCGAGGGCGAGGTTCCGGTAGGAGCCGTAATTGTTCATAAAGGCGAAATCGTAGGCAGGGGACGCAACAGACGGGAAATTGAAAAAAATGCCCTTGCCCATGCCGAAATTGAAGCCATTCACAATGCCTGTCGCAGCCGATGCGGATGGCGGCTTTTTGATTGCGAATTATATGTTACGTTAGAGCCTTGCCCGATGTGCGCCGGTGCCATCATCAACGCACGAATTGACCGCGTTATTTTTGGGGCTGCCGACCTGAAGGCGGGTTCATGCGGTTCGGTAACAAATCTATTTGAAATGCCTTATAACCACCGTCCGATTTGTGAGGGCGGACTGCTTTCGGATGAATCTGTTNNGTGAATTTTTTCAACAGCTCCGCCGTCGGTGAAAACAATTCCATTAGCCGGAGGGAGTAGCGTAGGGATGAACTGCGTTCGCCCGAATGGAATACCGCCATTATTAAATATAGTGAATGCAATTGACCATGAAATCTAAAATTAAATACGTTTACGAAAATGTATGGTTAATAAATATTGCATTATGTCCAACCATATTCATATTTGGCAAGGGTAGAACCCT
>DOWI01000053.1:236-2747 GCA_003519645.1 Oscillospiraceae bacterium | reverse complement strand
TCAGCTTTTTGCGGACAGCTTGATACATCGTTTCGCCCGAATACTGCTGTTCCTCAATTTCATCAACCAATGCCATGAAAATGCGTGTCAAATCCCTTGTGCTTGGAATATCGGTCAAGTTTCTGCGCACAAAGAAGTTAGTCAACAAGACGCTGATATTTATGATTATCTGCTCTGTCGCGCCCAACTGCTCCGCATTTTTCAGAATATATAAGAGTAGTAGGTAGGATGGAGTTCCTTGGATGCGCTCAAGGTCAAGATAAGCCTCCCTCAATTGGCTGCTGATATCCTCTTGATTTCGCAACAGGATAGTTGAGTAGAGCGTGGCGTTTTCTAATATTTCTTCAATGAACGCCTTTGGGTCTGCGGTGATAACTTTCTCATAAATACTAAGCAGATTTGTTCTGGTTGCGAGAATGCCTAAGGGATAAGGCCGGTCATCCTTTTTGAACGGAGCATTCATCCCCCTTCGGAACGCATTATAGTTATGGCGGAAGAATCTCTTCTGCACTGAGTATTCATCGCCAATGTAATCCAGTATCTGCGTCCATTGCTCAAAGTAAAAATCTATACTCCCGCTCCCAGACAAATCCAACCTTGCCAAAAGCAAATTCTTTATTAGGTCAATTGCTGTGAGTGGTGTTCCCCTGTTATTCAGAGATTCAAAAAGGGTATAGGCATCTGCGTGATTGGAGACTTCAATCATAACGATAACCGAAGAATTGATTTTATCCAATATATCAAAGAGGGAAGCTGTTTTATTGTCAGCCTCTTCAAGATGTGCCGCAAGCCGCTTTTTGAAATAATAAAATGCTTTGAATATTCGGCGGTTGCCTGCAAATTTCTGCTTAGATTGCTTTGAGATGATTTTTAGTTCTCCCAACAACGCTTTATAATCGCTCAAATTGTTGTTCTGTGTTTGGGGAATGACTCTGATTCTATCCTCTGTCTTTTTTAGCACGAGCTTGCGTTTAAGTTGCATCAAGTCCAACTTCTGGTCATCATCTAACTCGTTGTCATGTTGGCAGAGCGCGTCATAGATAGCGGCAAAAAAGAGACCCAATGTAGTAAGGCGTTGCTGTCCGTCTACAACCTCTCGCTTAGGCGCATTGATGGGGTCATTTGTCGTATCAATACATATAATTGACCCTAAAAAATATCCCTTATCATTATCGATCAAATCATCAAAAAGGGCTTCCCATTGCCATGTAGCCCATGTGTATTCCCTCTGATATTTAGGTATCTCAAAAACCAGATTTGCATCCGGGTCAAAAAGCTGTGATATGGGATATTTGTTTACATTATTTATCATCTTGGACTTCCACCTTAATTGTTATTTTTATTATTATTAAACCGCAACGCTCCTTGCGGTTCACCTATCGCGGCAATATCAACACCATTTATTTTGCAGAAATGCTCATAAAATTCTGCGGCTAAGTGCTCGTCCGGCGTTCCCGCCTTTATGTTTGCTATTTCTCGCAATATTTGCGCTGCCTGCTCATCTTCAAAATATCTGTGCAGACCGGAGTTCCATGCGGTGGTTTCCGGCTTATTATCATTGGTATGATAATTCCAGAAAAGTAGCGAGTGAGCTTCTGTTGGCGATAGTTTTATTTTATACTGCGATTTTGTGCTAACATAGCCTTCCTCATGTCCATCGCCCTCATAGGTTTCGTCTACAAGGAAAATCGCAAAAATATAGCGTTCTTCCTCTTTGCTCTGCGGGTCACGAGTGGTCAACACACATAAGCTGTTTGCCTGCACCTGATTTAGCTTCATGGGCTTACCTTTGTTTTCGCCGTTTTGAACAACACCCGCCATCGCTTTCCAATCTCGCAGCATTTGGCTTTCATAGCAGACAAATCCATCCTCGGAGCAAAGTGCATCCAATTCCTTGCGAGATATTCCTTTATTGAGATAATGTAGGCAGGCACAATCCTCTGCGCTGCACCAGGTTCTGTTCTCAATCTCAATGTTGTTATGAATTAGCTTATCGCTGCAAACACCATCGAAGCCGACTTGATGGGCAGATTGACCTCCATCACAAAAATTGCACTTAAACGCAATATTTGCGCAAGGGTATGCCTTTGCTTTGGTTTTCTTTGCCGAGGATGCAATCTCGCGGATTTTTCGCTGCTGTTCAAGCGCCTTTGTTCGCTCGTTTTCCTGCTGAATACACAGTTTCTGCGCTTCTTTCTCTTNNCTCTTCACATAATAATTCTATCTGCTCAGAAATAGCGGTATTTTTGGCGGTGAGAAAGTTTTTGAAAGCATCAGGGAAAATGAACTTCTTATCTCCTGCCTGAAATGAGATAGTGAGGTAATTTCCATTATGCTCAACAACCTTACCCTCGCCAAATGCTTTATGTATTACTATCTGATTTGTCAAATCCATTTGTTATGCCCCTCGTTTCTCCGCTCATTTTTTCAAAAGCAGATTGAGCTATCGTCTTGAACATTTCCATTGTCTCTTCATTGAAGATGCCTGTATGCGCCAATTTTTCCGTAAGA
>DOWI01000053.1:0-185 GCA_003519645.1 Oscillospiraceae bacterium | reverse complement strand
AGGGGATTGCTCTTTTCAGCGTTTATCAACCGTTGTCCGCTGCGGATATCAGCGCTTTTCTCCGGCTGCATTTTTCTTAAATCTTCAAGAGAAGTAGTAGCCAGTTCAAACATTTCATTGATTCCAATAATACCCATAGCCACTTCATCATAGAAATAGGCTTTTATATGAGTAATGAGGGTGGG
>DOWI01000130.1 GCA_003519645.1 Oscillospiraceae bacterium | reverse complement strand
TCATCCGACACTTGGAACCTTTCCAACGGAAAAAGCGTTCCGCTTTCCTGCCTGTTCCCAGCCGGCAAGGATAATGATGCATTGCTGACAGAGCAGATCTTGAAGCAGGCTGATAAACAATATCAACAAAATTCCGGTATTTATTTTGATAATTACCGGGAACTGATTGTCAAGAATTTCAATAAAGAAAATTATTATCTCACTCGCTGCGGTCTTGCAATCTACTATCAGCAATATGACATTGCGCCGTACGCAACAGGGATTGTTGTGTTCATCATCCCATACGCTGTGATTGGCTGGCATCCGCAATGCGTCATTGTTTCTCATGACTCCCCCTGAAAAGAATTGTAACCGTTTTGGATGATGGTCATTTCCCGCTTTTTCCGCTGTGTATGTAGTCTAAGAACCTGACAGCACCGTCAAATTTCACACGGTATGGTTCAATATCTTCCGGTTTCAGATACTGCCGGCCAAAAATTTGCTTCATATCCCGCCAGACTTGCCATGGAACTGTGTAGAACCGTGACTGTATACCGCATACGACAAACGCACAGGCGCCCAGAACCCGATGCGCCTCCAAGGTTTCTTTCTGTTCCTGTGTCAGCACGTTGCGCCGAATTCGGTCTGCTCCAGTGTACTTTGCCTCAAATACAATGGACCGCCCGTTTTTTAGCGTCCCTTGAAAGTCGGGCTGTGCCAGCGCTGTGAAGCGTCCGGTAAACACGCCGTCCGAATTTTTTCGCAGCACGCGGAATGGCTCAGGCGTTTTATCAATCACAGCCTGTCCATGCGCTGCATAGATCCGGCACGCCCGCTTGATATGATCTTCAAAGATATGGCCCTGTGCGTTGCTCCGCATTCCGCGAAAGCGCTTTATCTCCATTTCGTTCTGTTTCATTCTCCGCCTCCCATGCATTGATGCTTTCTAGGTTCCACGTCTGCCGTCACAGCGTGTTCTTTGATGCTTGTAACGTCATTATTCCAGCCTTTCTGATAGGCCGCTGTGATTCTGCTTCTTCCGTAGTATGGTGGAAATTCACAGTGCACCGCGTTAATGTCAATATAGCGTTCTTTCATTTTCAGCATCTCCTGTATACCTGTTTTTTCCCTCACTCTGCAACTGATCCCCGATACAGCGTCGACCGGCAGCGTCCAGACGGTCAATAAAAATTGTCCATGCTTCCAGCGGGTTGTCCACTGAGCAGGAGTCCATTGCCTGATCCAGCGCTTTGTACACGATAACCATCAACTCATTTTTACGCATTTCAACACCTCCTGCGCTGTTTCTCTGGAATTTGCACCATGCTGTAAAACTGATATTCAAACCCGAAAAATTCCCCATTGACCGTCCTGCTCTGTTCCAGATAGTACCCTTTCAACGGCTTAGGTTCCTTACGCCAGCTGTTCCGCCCGACCACCTCTATTTTGATTTTCGGCTTTATCAGATTGCGGCTGCTGTTCCACCGGCGGCCAAACGGATATTTTCCGTCTCGGAAACTTTGGCGTGTCTGTTTGATCAGGTAACTTGCCAATTGTGCATACTGTCCGGTATCATCCATCACGCTGACATGCATCCCTCCGTAGGGCCACAACTTTCGGACCTCCCGCAAATCATGCTGCGGGACCACAAGGTGATGATGGACAGTGCCGCGTTTTCCCCATTCTGTCACGACTATGTATTTCAGTTCCTGACCGGCTGCACGGTACGCCTTTCGCATTCCCCGCCAAAACTTTTCCAATATCGCCGGTACATCTTCTGGAGACGGCCGGTCCTCTGGCCGATAAGTCAAGGTAATATGAAAATCACCCGGTCCGTAGTTTGCATTTAACAGCCTGCGCAGTTTCATTTCCGCGTGACGGTCATTGACATGTACCTGCTCTTTGGGGGTTGGTCTAAAATTCTTCTGCCGCTGGATGCCCGGCTTGTGATACCTTGCGGTGTAATATTTCCGCGTTTCCCGCACCCGGCCTGCCTGACAGATTTCCTCCACGTAAGGCACCTTTTCCACTCCTATACTTTTCAACATTCTGCCCGCTGTGTGTCGATAACTTAATACCTTTAACAAGATAGGCAAGGCGGGTATCTGCCCCGTCAAAATGTTGATTTTTTGTGCCTTATGCGGTATAATATAAATAAGATTTTTCTTACCGCGTAAGGTTTGGCGGCTGGGTGTTTGCATCACTCAGCCGCCACTTTTTTATGTTTATATCCATATCGCATCCCACGGTTCCCGTGGAGAAAGTGCTCCCCGCTGTACCTGTTTACGGAGCTTGTCCACTTGTGCCCGTGTCTGCCGCTTGGTGCAGTTCGGACCGGCCGGACAGCCGCGCGGGTGTCCGGTAATCAGACAATACTCACACTGGATATCGCCGCGTGTCATGTGGAATCCACAGTCGGCGCAGCCTTTCCCTTTACTCATTTTTTTGCTCCCTTTTTTCTTCTTTACGTATCAAACCCGCTAATCCGGTAAACATACTCCATATAACCAATCTGAGGAGTGAACAAAATGGAATTAACCACACAGGATTATGTCAAAAAGGCCATTATGGATTTACAGGAGCATGTCCGCGATTTTATGTATCATTCAGATCACATTGAAGATAAAAATCTGAGTACGTGCTTTAAGGATTTTGCAGAAACGCAGGCAAAACAGGCCACCAAGTTGCAAGGGTTCCTGAATTGACTGCCGCCGCTTCGATTTTGTCGAGGCGGCTTTTTTAGTTGCCGTATCCGCCGATTTTAATGCANNCCCAGTCCGCCTTCCGAACGCGGGAGACGCTGAAACTTATCATTCACATGACAATGATTCCCTTTGTATTCGCAATGTTCGCAGTTCTCATAGGGCTTAATACCTTCTTTATCCTGCATTATTTTTCCTCCTTCATCATTTTTATTACACTTTCCCTACTGCTGATTTTCCACCGGACCGGATGCCGTTTGTGGCTGTGAATTTTGTCATACCAGTCCTCTACTGCCGCCGCTGTGGCTAGAGCGATAAATATCGGTACAACTATTAAAGCAACTACATCCATATTTTTCCCTCCAATTCCCGCTGCTTGTCCTGATTACACTGCACGCAGTCGATTGTATGTAGCCCCACAATCCTCTGCGGCAACCTATGTTTTAAAAAATCAGTCCGGTTCTATGAAACATTTCTTCTTTATCCAAGCAAATCCTTTATTTTATAGTTACCGGGAAGAAGTACGCTGTCATTATTGGAAATGTAATCGGACATCTGCTCAGAGGCACGTTTCATCATTGCAGTTTTAAACTTTTTCTGTTCCTCCTCCGGCATCACCTGCCGACATGATATCTCATGCACCACCCATTTTTTTGTTTTGGGGTCTTTGTGCAGTTCTACAACGCGTTCCGTCATCAACTGCGTTTTGCCTCCGTGCGATTTGTCGATAACAGAGGACCGGAGGGTCCATCGTTCTGTTTTTGGCATTGCAATCACCTCCCTTTAAATTACGCAATACATCGTTTGTCCTATTACGCGGTTTTTTATCTTTTCCGCTTCCGCTGTGTCAGGCGGGCTTGTAATCTGCCTCTTCCTTCTGTAAAATTATGTTGGAAAGAATAGGTAGAAAAACGGTATTAAAAATGCCTTGTACGATTCCTCCATATGGTTACGCTGAAGGAATTTTGTTGTTTCCATGTGCTCCTGAATACTCTGAAAACCAGTTACATGGAAAAATCATTGCACGAACCGCAAAAAAGAATTTTGAATTTCAAGTGAATCTTAATCGCATTTAATAAATTCATCATTTCCATATTCACCAGATAATCTACGATATTCATTGCCGTCCTTATCCCAAACAGCCTGAGGTAAAACTTCATTTTGTCTATTCCACTTAATACCTGTTTCCAAGTGCATGATTTCCGCATAATCTTCTCTAATCCTTTTAGAAAAATTTCTTCTTTGAATTCCGAGCAAAAAACATAAAACAGCTATAATACAAATTGCTAGTATCATTTTTGTACTTCCTCCCTTTCATGCTATTTTTCCCCTGCTTCCGCTGCATCAGGCGGGCTGTTTTTCGGTCTGCTGAGCTACATCCATTTGGCCCCGAAGCACCAGTGTTTGCAATACCAGTGTCGCCTGCGGACGATCTTTCGGTTCAAGTTTTTCGGCCAGTGCAAATATTTCATCAATTTCCGCTTTCTCTGTAATTGTCAACATTACTTTGTCACCCCATTCCGTTGCTATGTCTCAATTATAAGTTGCTTTGTCTCGTTTGTCAACACTTTTATTAAAATAAATGTTGCATTGTCTCATATTACGTGCTATCATAATATCCGAAAGGAGGCTTTTTATATTGGAAATATCTGATAGAGTCAAGCAACTTAGGGAATCTCTGGGACTAAGTCAATCAGACTTTGCATCTAAAATTTATTTGGAACGTTCCACAGTTTCGCTTATAGAACGCAATCAACGCAATGTAACTGATCGCACAATCAAAGATATCTGCCGTGAATTTAATGTAAATGAGAAATGGCTGCGTACAGGAAAAGGAACCATGTTTAATGAAATTCCACGCGAATCTGAAATTGGGAAGTATATTGGGCAAGTCCTAAAATCCGACGATGCATTTATTAAGAATTTCATTATTTCTTACATGTCACTTGACGAAAAAGGCAAAAAAATAGTTCAAGACTTTATAACAAGTCTCGAACATAAAAAAGAAGNNTAGTGGCACGTCGTTAATTTCAGAAACGGCCTCTGTGATGAGATCTTGCAAACGTTTTTTTTCGTTCAATTTGATTTCTCCAGTTTTCCGCACTGGCTAAGATAGCGTTACTTTTATAATAGAACATGCGTTCTCAATTTGCAATAGATTAACTATTTTTTCTAAAAGAATTTTTAGCAGTGTCCCAATATTGGGA
>DOWI01000382.1:10224-10489 GCA_003519645.1 Oscillospiraceae bacterium | reverse complement strand
GTCATGTGGACGGTCTGGTCGGAAAGATGATTGTTGACTTCCTTATTCGTGGCATTGAATACGTTTGCCTGCGCCTTATCCCCGACCTGTGAATACTCGGTGACATCCTGAAAAGATACGGTCCCGTCGCCGTTGTCAACCATCTTGTACTTTCGGGCCGCCCCGGCTCCTGCTGCCGGAACAGCATCCTTAAAATCTGTTTTCAAGCTCAAAATTCATCAACCCCCGTTCCCATTGAAAAAGCCATTGTCGGCAATAGATTCCA
>DOWI01000382.1:8733-10194 GCA_003519645.1 Oscillospiraceae bacterium | reverse complement strand
ATTATCAACAATATTGTTTAAAAATGTGTCTGCAGGAAAGCCATCAACCGTGAAGTCACCCATGGAGAGCAAAGGAAAATCAGCGTACATTTTCGCAGAGAAATCTTTTATCCACTGGATGTTCCCTTTTATCCGGGAATAGTCCGGGTCGAGATTGAAATAGTCGTCTGCTGTCCAGTCTGTTTTTGGTGTCACCCAGTCAGCCATTCATCTTCACCGCCTTTACCGTGCCGCTCAGGGCTCCGTTGAATTCGATTTTATGCTCCATAATCCGCGCCGGAAAAAGCCCCTCAAACTCGCTTTCCATATAAATAAGATCGTGCGCGTCAATTTCCGGGTTTCCCCGGTAGCCGGTCGTGNNCTGAAATAATCTCCAATCCATGCCGCCGTGTTCTGTGCGTTCGTCAAGTCTGTAATCAGCGGGTTTTGAAGTGCCGCCTTATCCTCGCCCTGCGGATTCAATTGCTTTACGACGGCAACGGACGCGGTTGTCAGCACCTTTCCAGTCAGGGAAAGGGTTGCCGCTTTTGTGCCGCTCAGCGTCACAACGGAATAATAGGTGAAATGCTGCTGTGCGGTAATCGTTACATCGGTATCGGCAACATTGCCGCTGTCATCCTTTATGCCGGAAACACTTGCGGAAATATCGCTTGCCGCGTCGTGCGTGATCTTCAGCGTGACAGTTCCGCTCGGCGTAATGTCCTCGTGATAAAGTTCCGTCGCGGCGGCGGCCGGCGTGTAGCTGTAGCAATTCACGGTAACGGTTTTCACCTGGGAACTTTTCTCTACGGTCGGCTTGCTGGATGCCGTGCTGAAATCAATCCGCATATCGTTGACACGGCCGGAACCGATCTGTGCGATCATTACCCGGCGGGTGCCAACGCTCCACTTATGGATTTCTATGTCGATTTCGTCGATACCGAAAATTTCATGTTCCACGGTGTATTTCACTGCGGCATTGCCGGTGACAGAAACGCGGTCAATCTCTTCTCCGGCCAGCTTGCATNNATAGAATACCGGGTAGGTGGAGAAAGTACCGTCGGAACCGCATATTTTATCCGACACGAACCCGGCGCGAATGTACGGGCCGGATGCCGGAAGAAGAATTTTAGCCCCCGCCGCTCTCCATGAATCCGGCAGAAAATCAGCATATTTCGCTGTCGGCAGGTCTTCATCGTTATAGGCGCTATCGGAATTGCTGAAAACTGTATGGCCGTTGTCCCCTATCGTGATTGTCGGGTCGAGGGCAACTTCCAGCTTGATATACCCGCGCCGGTCCGTGTAAAGGATGCACTGCCCGGCATTGGCGATAATCTGTAAACATTCCCGGTGTGTGGCTGCCGGCAGAGCCGCTTTTGTATAAATGCTTTTCAGGTGTTCGTCAATGGAGTAATGCTCCACACCTGCATCGTCGAGGACTTCCTTTGCAAGGTCATACAGACTTATCCCTGCCGGCCGGTA
>DOWI01000382.1:0-8696 GCA_003519645.1 Oscillospiraceae bacterium | reverse complement strand
GTTATCCAGTTCATCGCCGTATTCCACTTTCGCCGGCTGTTTCGCTGCAAGATAGGAATACAGTCCAGACGGGTTCAGCGGATTATAAATCTGCCGCCGGTTGTCAATCGTGAAGGAAAACTGCTTCTGTGTCAGGGAAAGGGACAGGAAGTCAATACTGCTGGAAAAGCTGGTTTTCATGAGTTCCTTGTTGCCAAAGTAAACCATCTGCCCAAACTGCAGCCGGTTCAGCCGGACACGGCGCCCGGGAGCCGGAGCCTTTACAAAGGAGATTACGATCTTTGTAATATCTCGCAGCCGGTCAGGCATGACGTAATTCTCGGAATCCGGGAAATAGTCGGTACCATTTATGAGGACCTGCTGGGGAACCTGCCCTTCCGGGAACGTGAAAGTCAGGCCGTAAATATCCTGCGGGTCGGAAAAACAAATCACAATGATAGGGGTTTGGTTGAAGAGACCGTCACTTCTGGACACCGCCGAGGAAACGAAGCCATCATAATTGTAGGGACCCGCCGCCGGGAGAAGAAGCTGCTTTCCATCCACCCGCCAGTAATCTTTTTNNCCCCGCCACAAGGTTAAAAACGCCGTAAGACACACGGACATAAGACCGGTTTCGGACCGGTTTTAGCATTTGCTTCTTGTACGCTGCGCTTACGGGTTGCATTGTTTCTCGCCTCTTTTATCCGTTGACTAATCCCATATCCACAACATTGCACTTGCAGTTGATATATTCTGTGGGGAGCCCCGTTGTCTTGCTAGTTTTGAATGGCGTCATAGTGCGGTCGCCCGGGTACATCTTCCGCGTCACCCAGGAATTCGTAAGCGGGTTCGGGTAGGTGACAGTGATCTCGAATTTATCGAATTCCTGAAGCATTTCCGCCCAAATTTTAGCGGACAGGTGCGGCCAGTACAGGTTGTCGATCTTCTGCTGGTCACGGCCAACCTTCTGGCCGACAACTTCATTGTTTGCGTTGCGGCCGGCGGAAACCGTTGTAGCGATCTGAAATTGCAGCCCCCGGGCTGGTGCCGGGAATACCTTGCCGTTTATCATGATGAATGGATGGGCCGTAATCTCACCCCCAGACAAACAAAAAGGCCCGGTAAACCGCATTAAGCGGTCTATCGGGCTCATGGCCTCATTTCGTAATATTATACTTTAAGTAGTTATGCTTTGCTCTTTCTTATACTGCAAGTATAGCATAAGGGTACGGAAATTTCAACAGAAAGGTTTGACTTTTTAATTCGCATGATTTAGAGCCTGAATGGAATTCTTCTTATCATTTTTAGCATTTCTATTCCAAGCAAGCACAAAAAGTGATATTATGTCAATATGGAATTGAATGGAGGAAAATGTAAATGAAAAAAGCTCTGTGTGGCATTTTATCAATCATGCTCGTAATAAGTTTTACTGCGTGTCAAAGTGCTTCTAAACCGGAAGATGCCGTAAAAGGGTACTTTGACGCGGAAAAGGCATCCGATACAACGAAGGCAAGTACCTTTGTTAACCCAAAGAACGCAAGCTCCGAAGCGTCGTCGTCCGCAGCATCAGACAGTGAAGAAGCAGATCTAGAAAAAGATTTAATTGACTATCTAAAGGGAAACAATAAAAAGGTAGAATATACCATTAAAGGCACTGATGAAAAAGATAGCTCTGCGACCGTTACAGTAGATTGTAAGTTCGTTGACGCAGCACCAATGTTTAAGGATTCTATATCAGACTATATTTCAAAGGCCTTTGCAAAAGCATTTACGGATTCGGCAAGCTCGGACGATTCAGAAAAAGAAATTACAAAATTAATGAAGAACAGAATTAAAACTACAAAAGAGACATTTGCCAATAAGACAATAAAAGTGAATTGCGCAAAGATTGACGGAAAATGGTATATCGATAAGATAAACGATGATCTGCAAAATGTGTTTTCATCAAATTTAGTCAACGCCGGAAACGAGATTTCTAAATCATTCGGCGGAACAGGCTCTTCCAGAAGTGCATCATCTTCAGCTGAATCTTCGAAAGAAAAACTAAACGAAATTAGTGACTATATTACTGATGATATCTGGAACAAAGGATTTTGCGATATTGACAGTTACGTAAAGACAGGCAAAAGCTCAACGGGAGAATCGCTGGATATTGATTTCACTCTCCAGCAGTTGGACAGTTCCATGAAGAAAAAAGCTGATTATGATTCGTATGTTTCCAAACTTGATGACAGCAAATATTCAAGCATTAAAAGCATATGGACAAAGCTGTCCGGCGAAACTGATTCGCTGTACAAAAATGTCAAGGCAAAAAAACCGGTGGCGAATAGCAGCTCAACATTCGATACAGGAAAGTTTGAACAATATATGCAGGCTTTCTCAGATGCAGCAGATAAACTAGAATAATTAAACTCTCCATTTATATCCGCACGTCTGACATACGGCATACGTGCGGGTTTTGCTTCCCTTTTTAAGTAGTGGAATAAATAATAGAATAATTCCAACAGTTACAATAGCAAGGATTACCCAAAGAGTAGACATTAAACAGCCTCTCTTTTTCTCTTCAGCTACAGCCTGTACGATTACATCAGTGCTATGACATTTAGGGCACACCATAAATTATCATTCCTTTCGTAAACAATATATCATATTTTTGCTGATGATTAAAGAGCAGCTATTTAAAATAGGGCCATTATCCATTTGCAAATGAACTATAATATAAATAAGGTGTAGAACGTCATTGAACGTCATCCTTTCAGGGTGGCGCTCTTTTTTATTTTGGAGGTGATAGCGTGGCGTATGTGTATAAAGGCCTTTTACAGATCAACGGGACATGGATTCCGACCCCGGCCACGCTGGAATATTCCATTGAAGATCTTGACACGGACGGATTTCAATCGACCGACGGGACGGTCCACCGGAACCGTGTCGGTAAACGTGGGAAGCTGACCTGCACATGGAGCATTGTTCCTGACACGGAAGAATACTCTAAATTTTGGGATCTTCTCGATAATCTTCCACAGTTTTTTCCGGTAAACTTCCCGTATCCGGACGGTACGCGGAAAACGCTTTCCATGTATCGTGGAAATCCTTTATCGGCTACGATGCGGTCTTATTACAGCGAAGGAACCCACAAGATTTCAAAATGGAAAGACACGAAATGTAATTTTATTGAGCAATATGCGCGGAAATATTGAGGTGGGATAAATGATACCTGTTTCTGAAAATTATTATCCTGCGGCAGAGGCTACGGAGCGTACATGGCGCGGGTGGGTGTCGTTTGAGCTGTTCGACGTTACCGCAAAAGGCGATGCAACGGCAACGGCCGAAAGCCAAAGCTTTGCCCCTGCTTCAAAGTCTATAGACTCAATTAACACTGCCGTGCCAAAGTATGGTACTTGCGAGCAAGACCAGTTTAAGGCCGACGGAAGCATGAGCCTATTTCCGGAAACCCCGTCTGAAAATTTTGGATGGTGGAGCAAAAAGATTTCCAACGAAAACGGGAATTTTTCAAACGCTCCGTCTATCACGTTTTCGTTTACAAGCCTTCACAGTTCTATAGGCTTTACGCTCACATTTGCCGAGCCGGTATTTGAAATCAGAGTGTACGCATACCGTGACGGAACGCTTTTAAACACGCAAAACTTTTCGGGGTTGAGCGGCACGACTATAACGCTTGACTTTCCAATCGAAAACTACAACAAGCTTGTTTTTGAAATAAAGAAAGTTTCTCCATACCATTATGCAAAGCTTTTAGAAGTCGGGTTCGGAATTGAGTACACATACAGTGACGACCTTGTAAGCTTTGATGTCCTTGAGGAAATCGACCTTACAGGACGAACAGTTTCAAGCAATTCCATGACGGTAACGCTGAATAACATAGACCAGCGCTTTAATATGTTTAACCCACAAAATGAAATCCGCTTTTTACAAGAGCGGCAGGAGCTTACAGAGGGCACGGATTTACTTGTAGGGGGTTCGTGGGAGTCTGTACCGCTTGGCAAACATTATTTGAGTAAATGGGAGTCCCCGTCGCAGAACACGACGAAATTAACAGCATACGATATTCTTTCCCTTATGACTGGAACTTACTATCAATCGAAAATGTACTCTGCGGAGCGCGCCGAAGTAATACTAACTGAATTGTTTAAAGCTGCAGGCTGCTATGATGATGTCGGAAACCCGCTTTTTTACATTCATACGAACATACGCGACGTAACCTTAACTGGGTACATCGCCCCTATGAGCTACAAAGACGCTTTGCAAAGGATAGCATTTGCGCTCGGTGCCGTTGTAAAAGTCGATAGATACGGAAAAATCCTTGTTTATAGGGCAACAGAAGAAACGCGAAACGCTATCGTAATGGACAAAAGCACTATTTATAAAAGCCATCTTATTATGGGCACTTTTGCGGCGGGGCAAGGTACAATCCTTGCAAGGGATACTGAGCCTGTGCCGAACCCCGCAGTAATAGACCGTTCCCTTTATCAGTCTCCAAAAACTACACTTGGAAACTACTACAATCAAGTCAATATTTTAAAATATGACTGGGCAGAAAAAGAAACGACAGACAAGCTTTATGAGGGAACTGTTACGGGTGATACAGTGATTACGTTCTCGTCCTACCCTGCTACGGACGTTTCCATCTCGGGTACATATGAAAGCGCTGAAATATATGCCTGTGCTTGCGCCCTGCACGGTGCAAGCGGCACTATCACAATAACCGGCAAAGTATATCAAGCTTCATCAAAAACAGTTTCTGCCGTGCTTCCCGATGTAGCAGAAAGCGTTACTCCGAACTCACTTGACATAAAGGATATCACGCTAATTGGGCAGGACGACACTGCAGCATATGTAGCGGAATGGCTTCTCGAAAAGCTTCAAAGCCGTACAACGCAGTCTTTCAGCTGGTGGATAAATCCCGCCGTTGAAGCATCTGACTTTGTAAAAGTCGAAAACGAATTTGGCAGTTACGGCGAAGCACAGATAAAAAAAATGCAGTTTACCTATGACGGCGGCCTTTCCGGAAGCAGCGAGGTGATTGAATGAACTGGTATCCCCCAAAAACTTGGGCAAACTCCGACTATATCAACATCTCCGATTGGCAGAGAATAGAAGATAATATCCAATGGGTTTCCGACTTCTACGGAGTTGACCTGCCATATAAAGCATGGCGGCACACTGATTTTCCAACTGCCGCTGAAATAGAAAGAATTGAAAACAATATTAATGCCTTGCTTGACGAGACCCATACGTTTCAAAGCAAATTTGATTGGAAACTTTTAAATGATATAGAGGAAATACTTTTATCGCTTCATGCTAAAGTGCAGGAACTTCAATTCAGCGTAAAGCGCATGGGAACATTTTCAGCAGGACAGCAAGTTTATTTTCCTTTAGGGAGGGAATAAGATGGCAAAAATAACTTTTCAAGACGAAGAAGGACAGAACCTAAATAGGTTCAAACTCGCAGCCGTAGACGGGGAAACGGACACATACGATATTACCCGTNNGGGCACGCCGATAAACAAAGAGACAATGGACAACGTTGTACAGTTTGAGGACTTGGAAGCATCAGTAAAGACAAACATTGCCGCGCAGAAAGGCGTAGCGAGCGGTATAGCTTCTTTGGACGAAAACGGTAAAATTCCCGTAGAACAGCTCCCGTTGAACTTCTCAGGCGCACTAACCGTCCATGTTGTAGCAGAGGATAGCGGCAGCGTAGCAGGAACGCGCGTGCGCATCCGTAATGAACAGCTCGGCAGTAACTACGTCCAAACAGTGGACGCACTCGGAAACACGACGTTTAGCCTTATCGATAACCACACCTATTATGTGGTNNGCGGCGACCGTTACCATTACGGGCGGCGAAACGCAGGAACTCACTTTAACGCTGAAAACGACGCCGGATATTGTGGGATTTAAGAAAAACGCTTCAACCGGAGAAATCATTTACACAGACGGTGCGGAAGAATTTGAACCGATGTCTGTTTCGGACGGTACGCTTAGCCCCGGTTCGTGGGAGGGGCATTGGGCGCTTGACGTCAAGCCCTGCCTACTCAAAGACATGGTTGTGCAGTACTACTTGAAAAAGACAGCGTTCCTGACCTACGACTATGAACTGCAGGCAAACGGAACGGCCTCCGACATACGNNGGCAAAACATACCGCTGCTTTAAGCTTGCGAAAGAACCGCAAGATGATACATGGTGTTGCAACGCGTTTTTAAACCGCTCCGGCGTGGCGCAGAGCACAATTTATTTGCCCGCCTATAAAGGCACGATATATAACAGCAAGCTCCGTTCCCTTTGCGGCGTAGCCCCTACGGTGACAACAACAATCGGCGCGTTCCGCACGGCGGCAAACGCCAACGGCACGGGGTATGAAATTTGCGAAGCGGCAAAGAGAACGTTCCTGCAGGCACTTTTTATTCTGCTTTTCCGCAGCACGAATGGGCAGGCGGCGCTTGGCTTAGGCAGGACGACGGGAAATTCAAGCGCGGTAGAATCCGGCACGTTGAATGACAAGCCCTTAATTTGGGGCGACCAAACCGGAACAAACGGCGTGAAGTTCATGGGGATTGAGCATTTTTGGGGCAACGTGTTTGACTTTATGGACGGAATTTCACAGGACAGCGCGGATTTTCTTTACAAAATTTACGGTCCGTACAACGACTCCGGAAGCGGGTACTTAACAGGGCCGGCGCTCCCTAATGGTGGCTATATCAACGACATGGACTTTGCCAACGGGTATGGCATGGTGCCGTCCGCAACAGTATCAAGCGAAAGCGACAGCCAATATCACGACTCTTTTTACAAAGGCAGCAGTGGCGTGGTGCGCTATGTTGGCGGCTACTGGGGCGGCGGCACCGGCGCGGGGGCGTTCTGCTGGGACGAGTATTCAGCCTCGGACACGTACTCGTACATCGGGGCGTCGCTTTTTGCAACGCCGCAATAAGAGGAATTGCTAAGGGGGACGCTTTCCCCCTTAGCGTAGGGTTTGCGGGCGCTGCGGCAACTGGGGCGGCGGCACCGACGCGGGGGCGTTCTGCTGGGACGAGAATTCAGCCTCGAACACGAACACGAACATCGGGGCGTCGCTATCTTATCTGAAAAACATTTTTGCGTCCGCAAATCCTTGGCTCTTGCCAAAAATACGCCGTAGCGACATGGATTAGTAGTACTATCGAAAATCCGTGAGGCAGATAAGAAAGAAGTTTTCCGTGTGAAACGGTATGGATATCTATACGAAAAAATTTATGCCCGTGAAAACATCAGCGCGGCAATCGACCGCGCGGCGCACGGAAAGAAGAAGCGCCATGATGTCAAGTGGGTGCTTGCAAACAAGGAGGGCTGTATAGATGAAATACAACACCTGCTGATTACGCAGACGTATGTTCCTTCACCGTACCGCGAAAAGACAGTGCGGGAGGGAACACAGAAAAAGGAGCGGCATATCCTTGTGCCGATGTTCTTCCCCGACCAAATTGTCCAGTGGGCGGTGTTGTTGCAAACTATTCCGATACTTAGCAAGGGCATGGACGCGCACGTCTGCGGCTCCGTTCCCGGGCGCGGGAAAGACGAGGCGAGACGGTATATACAGCGTTGGCTCCGAAATGACCCCAAAGGCACGAAATACTGTTTGCAACTTGACATACATCGCTTTTACCCGTCAGTCAACCATGACGCGCTAAAAGAAATGCTGCTGCGGGTTTTCAAAGACGAAAAGCTGTTACAGCTTCTTTACCTTATTATTGACAGTGCGCCCGGATTACCGATTGGGAATGTCACGTCTCAGTGGCTTGCAAATTTCTATTTGCAGGGCCTCGACCACTACATAAAGGAACAGCTCCGTGCAAAATATTACGTCCGCTACATGGACGACATGATTTTACTTGGGCCGAATAAACGAAAGCTGGGGCGGGCAAAGGAAGCAATAGAAGCGTATCTCCAAAGTATAGGTTTGGAGATTAACCGGAAATGGCAGAAGTATAGGGTTGACGCCTGCGGCATTGATTTTCTCGGATATCGTTTTTTTCACGATAAAACAATTCTGCGCCGACCGCTGATGCTCCGCATTACTCGGAAAGTCAGACGTACAGCAAAAAGAAAGTCGTGGAACCCGCACAACTGCCAATCTATCCTCTCTTACATGGGATGGTTCAAGCATACAAACAATTACGGCCTGTACCAAAAATGGGTAAAGCCATATATCAAAGTAAAACGTATGAAAGGCGTGGTAAGACGTGAAAGTATCCAGCGTAACAATGCCGGAAAAGGCGTTCGAAATCCTTAGGAGCGGCTCTAAGTGCACCGTAGTGTTTTACGATAATGTGAAAGAAAATCACATTACAGACGGCGTAACAGGGCAGTCAATATCATCATGGGACTTTGAAAGATACGAATACGAGACAAGTTACAGCGTATCCCTCGCAGCTGAAATAGAAGCAGACTATGACACATGGCTTGAAAAGGCAGAGGCCGCGGAAAAAACTGCGGAGGAAACAAAAGTGCGCAATTACCGCGATACCCTTTTAAACCAGTGCGATACGCAGTACTGTAACGCGGAACTGTGGGCGGCAATGACGGAGGATAAGCAAAAAGAGTGGACGACCTATAAACAGGCACTCCGTGACGTGCCTACGCAGGACGGGTTCCCATATACAGTGAATTGGCCGACAATGCCAAAATAATTTTGTGAGGGTGATAACATGACGGTTGA
>DOWI01000392.1 GCA_003519645.1 Oscillospiraceae bacterium | reverse complement strand
AAATTATTTAAAAATTGAATACAGGAAATATTTTAAGTATACAACCCCGCAATTTGTGCACAAATTGTGGGGTTGCTTGTCTGAAAATGTATCGCTGATTTAAGCGATACCATGTTGTTTGCTTTAGGTGCAGCATTTTATGTAAAACTTATCTGTTACTATTGAAAAATTAGAAAGTCAGGCTTTATATTTGGTATCGAAATCCCATGGGGATCCGCCTACCAGACAACCGCCGTCAATGTGATAGGCTTGGCCTGTCATATAACTGGACGCATCGGATGCAAGCATAATACACATTCCAACTAATTCCTTCGGTTTGCCGGGACGTCTCATTGCAATACGCTCGCGCAGCCATACTGAACGTGTGGGATGTTCCCAGGTCACGGCGCTTAAGGGGGTCAGAATATGTCCGGGGCTTATAGCATTGGCTCTGATACCGTATTGCGCCCACTCAACGGCCATCGATCTTGTCAAAGCGACAACACCGCTTTTGGTAGCGCCGTATACCGAGCATCCGCCCAGCATATCCTCATCATTGTGTGAACCGATATTAATGACATTGCCGCTTTTCTGCTTAAACATCTGTTTGCCGACTTCCTGGCTCATCATGAAGACGCCTTTTAGGTTGATGCCCATGATCCGGTCATATGTAGACTCTTCAACATCCAGTATGCCTTCGCGCTTATTAATTCCTGCGCAGTTTATTAGGACATCTATTTTGANNAATGGATGCCTTGTCCATGACGTTCAATTCAAACGCGACTGCTTTGCCGCCTTCGGCTGCAATTTCGGACTCAAGCTGCTGTGCGGCTTTAAGGTTAATGTCGCACAGTGCAATGGTACCTCCCGCTCCTGCCATTCCAAAAGCAAGTTCGCGGCCGATACCGCCGGCGGCTCCAGTTAAAATAATGATTTTGCNNGATGATTATACAGATCTTTTTCAGGGCCAAGCAAAAAGCAACTTAACAAGATAGATGTAACAAAAGATGCTTTGCCTTGCGATTGATCCGTTGCACTACTTGTAATACAACATCCTATTTTAAATACTACTATCATAATGATTTTTTGTCAACGAGATATTTTCTTTAATGTTTGACAACGGCTTTTTTGGCAAGTTTTACTACAGCATAAGACATTTATTACAAATTATTATTGACATTCTCTTTGAATGATGTATAATTTGTTGTATGACAATAATGTTATAAAGTATCAGTAAAAATGTTAAGAGACATCATTATATATCATTAGATATCATGGTGTAACATAAAATCTTAGAAAACTTATAGATAAAGACAAATTANNATTCAATCATCGCGTATTTGACATCTTGTGTTAATTGTTAGCTCTGGTAAGTTTTATGTATCAATTGGAGGCAAACAATGGAAGACAACAAGTACTTACAATGGTTATCCGGTTCTGCCAAGTCGATTTACTGGTATAACAGCGCGATTGGCAGTGGTTTGAATGCCGCCAATGGAGCAAAGCGTGCCGCGATGATCCCATTTCTTGCAAACCCTGTAAGACAATCGAACGCCCTGTATTGTGCAAACAATAGGGTCCAATATATTTCAAAAAGGAGTAATCGAATATGAAACAAATTATNNACCAAGTAAGACACTGAACCCGCCGGCAATTTTTGATTTGAGTTAACGGATGGGGTTCACATAATGTATCATATATAGGATCTCCGGTTGAAGATTCTATCAGAAATACCGAAAAGTGAGGGATTCATATGTTTTCATTGGAAGGAAAAAAAGCAATTGTCACAGGAGCTGCCCGGGGTATCGGCAAGGTTATCGCAGAAAAAATAGCCGAGCTGGGCGCATCTGTTTCTTTGGCAGATGTGAACAAAGCCACACTGGATGAGACGGTCAACGGACTGAAGTCCAAATNNTTATTGGCGTCATTATGGATGTACGTGATAACAACAGTATCCGCCAGGCCATTGAGGAAACTGCCAGTGCTTTTGGGGGACTTGATATTATTGTAAACAACGCAGGCATTCTCGGCACCTCCAAAATTGAGGATATGCAGAGAGACGGAGAGTGGAATCGTGTACTGGATGTCAATTTAAGCGGTACATTTTTTGCTTCCCAGGCCGCATTGCCCTATTTGAAGAAGAGCTCGGCAGGGCGTATTATTAATATTTCATCGGTTACCGGTAGAAACGGCGGCTTTGAAGGTTCTATGAGCTATGCCGCTTCAAAAGGCGGCGTCATTGCCATAACGCGCGGCATGGCAAGGCACCTGGCCCCCTATAAAATAACGGTCAACGCGGTTTGTCCCGCAGCTACGGAAACAGATATTCTCAAAGGATACACCCCACAACAGGTGGAGAACCAGTGCAAGAACATATTGCTGTACCGGTTGGGCAAACCCGAAGAAATTGCAGGAGCTGCATGCTATCTGGCCTCTGATGAAGCGGCATTTGTTACCGGCCTGATGCTCGATATTAACGGTGGGGCATATTTTGGTGTGACCTGAAACTCTTTTAGTTTAATTTGCGTAAAAAGGAATGAGAAAAATGGACCGACTATTCAAATACGGAATAGCATGCTCATTGAATGAAACCTCCGTGCATGCTCCAATTACCCTGCGGGGCGATATAGAACAAATCGCAACGACGGCAAAAGAGATCGGATACAATGGCATTGAACTTCAGTTATGCAATCCTCAGGATTATGACTGGAATAACCTGGCCAATGTTGCAAAGCAGGTCGGAGTGGAGTTTTGTGCCATAGCCACAGGCCGCGAAATTGTAGAGAATAAGCTATCGCTGATCAGTGAGGATAGGGGAGTCCGAAGAGCGGCCATAGACAGATTAAAATTGCATATTGATTTAGGCGCAGTGATTCATTGCATGGTCATTGTAGGATCAATGCGTTCCAGTATCCCTGATTGGAACCGCTATCAATACTATGAAGATCTATTGACTGAGGCTATTTTAGAGCTTTCCGATTATGCCGCAACGAAAGATGTTAAGCTTGTTGTAGAGAATATTCTGACAAGTATAAGCAATTATCTGAACACAATGAAACAGGTTATGGATTACATAAAGAAACTGAATCGGGATAATGTAGGGGTTCATCTTGATACATACAGCATGCTGATGGAAGATAACAATATCACGGGCAGTGTTCAATACTGCGCACCGAAACTGGATTATGTCCATTTTTCCGATTCGGCACGTCTTTACCCGGGCGGTGGGAATGTAGATTTCAAAACATTTATAAAATCTCTTCTTGATGTGGGATATAAAGGGTATATAACCACTGAGTGTGTTCCGTACCCGACAGAGTATTTATGTGCCAAAAGAGGATTGGATTATATCCGCGCCCTTGAAACCTGTGTTACCATTGAACGTTCAGTGGTTCCATGAAATATCGATTGATATCGTCAGAAGACGGCATCCTGCTTTTATTGGGGGGAAACTGGAGACAGCAAGATGTCGTCTTCTTTTACTATAATTTTGATGGGAGCAGTACAGAAATTTATTGATATATTTTTTTTGATTATGGAGGTGGGGGCTAGGTGCCCACAGAGCGCAGAAGAAGCATCAGGGAATATATCGAGGCACATGGAGAAGCCAATCTGGATGAATTGATGCAGCTATGCAATGGCTGTTCATCGATGACACTTTGGCGTGATCTAAAAAAGCTGGAAGACGAAGGTGCGATCAGGAGAAAACGGGGCGGAGCCATCGCTGTCCGGCTTGTTCAAACGGAGGCGGAAAGCTTATATGAACAAAGGTCCGTGGTGAACCCGAAAGCCAAGAGAATCATTGCGCAATCGGCAGTCCAGTATGTTCACCAGAGCGATTCGGTGTATCTTGATGCGGGCAGTACCATAATGGCCCTGGTGCATATGCTGCCCGATCAATATTATAATATCATTACAAGCGGGACCAATATTGCGTCGGAATTATCACAGAAAAGTAAATGCAATGTCACAGTCGTCGGCGGGCAGGTCAATGGAAATACGATTTCCTGTTCCGGACCGCAGGCAGAGGCGTTTCTTGACGGTGTGAATATAGATATCGCTATTATGGTCACTTCCGGCTTTTCTCTGCAGAGCGGATTTACCAGCAGCCATTTTAGCGAGCATCAGCTTAAGCGTAAGGTCATCA
>DOWI01000458.1 GCA_003519645.1 Oscillospiraceae bacterium | reverse complement strand
CCGATATCATAGGCCCATCCGTCTCCACCGAACATCCAGAAGGATTTTTTGACAAGTAGGTCGGATGCCTTGATGGCTTCACGATAAAGCGCATCGAGTTCACAGTTGCAGTTTCCGCATTCGAGAATCGCTTTTTCAAGGGCGGGGACAACAAGTGCGGCAGCAGCTTTTGATGCGGCTGCATCATCCTTACCATCCAGCCATGCTTTTGCGGCCTCTTTCAAGCCCCATTCGGAGGGCAGGTCTGCTTCGGTAAACTTCTTCATAATATCTGTCAGACGATCGCGACGGGCAGTTACGCCAAGGAACATACCGTAGCCATATTCCGCATTGTCCTCGAACAGGGAATTAGCCCATGCAGGACCATGACCGTTTTTATTAACGGTGTAGGGGGTGGAAGGAGAAGAGCCGCCCCAGATGGATGAACAGCCTGTTGCGTTCGCAATATACATTCTTTCGCCGAACAGCTGGGTAACCAGCTTAGCATAAGGAGTCTCACCACAGCCTGCACAGGCGCCGGAGAACTCTAGCATGGGCTGGAGGAACTGGCTTCCCTTAACTGTAGTCGTTTTAAACTTTTCATGAACCTCAGTTTTGCTCGGCAGATCATAGCCAAACAGGAAGTTTTTCTGCTCTTCAAGCTGGGTGTCGATGGGCTTCATGACAAGCGCCTTGTTGCCCTTCATGCCCGGNNGCGAACTGATAGCCGGGCAGACCGGTTGCAGGTTTCGATTTCATGCCTTCGGGTGCATTTTCGGCTTCTTCGGCGTTCATGATGACAGGACGGATAACCGCATGCGGGCAGACATAAGAGCAGAAGTTGCATTGAATGCAGTTGGCAGGTACCCATTCAGGCACGTCCACCGCGATACCGCGTTTCTCGTAAGCTGACGAGCCCAGAGGTACGGTGCCGTCCGCATCCTTTACAAATGTGGAAACCGGCAGCTTGTCACCCTGCTGCGCATTGATTGGTGTCAGAACATTGTCGATATAATCACGAATTTCGGGACGACCACCGATGGCCTGTTTTGCGACGGCATCATCCTTTATCTGGGTCCATTCCTTGGGAACGGATACCTTCTTAACCTCTTTAATGCCGGTTTCAATGGCGTTATGATTCATTTTTACAATGGCTTCGCCCTTTTTGGAATAGGACTTTGTGGCTGCCTCTTTCATGAATGTAACGGCATCATCAACCGGAATGACCTTTGCAAGCTTAAAGAAAGCCGCCTGCAGAATGGTGTTGGTGCGGTTGCCCAACCCCAGACCCTTTGCAAGGTGGGTGGCATCAATTGTGTAGAAATTGATATTGTTCTTGGCAATGGTTCTCTTCATCGCAGCGGGCAGACGAGCATCCAACTCGTCTGCGTTCCATGAGCAGTTGAGGAGGAAGATGCCACCCGGCTTGACATCGCTTACCAGATCATATTTATCAACATAGGATGGATTGTGACAGGCAACGAAATCGGCCTTGCTGACGAAGTAGGTGGATTTAATCGGCTTTTTACCAAAGCGCAGATGGGAGATGGTAACGCCGCCTGACTTTTTGGAGTCATAAGAAAAATAGCCCTGTGCATACATATCAGTATGATCGCCGATAATTTTGATAGAGTTTTTGTTCGCGCCAACCGTACCATCAGAGCCCAGTCCCCAGAATTTACAGGAACGGATACCCCGCGGTGTGGTATCAAGATTTTCTTTTACCTTCAACGACAGACGGGTTACATCGTCTTCAATACCGATCGTGAATTGCTTCTTGGGACGGGCGGCTTCCATATTGCTGTAAACAGCAACAATCTGGCCGGGTGTGGTATCCTTTGAGCCGAGGCCGTAACGTCCTGTATAAACAGGAACATTCTCAAATTTAGAATCCTTAAGAGCAGCGCAGATATCGAGATACAAAGGCTCGCCGATAGAACCGGGTTCCTTTGTGCGATCCAGAACTGAAATCGACTCAACCGTTTTAGGCATGACAGCCAGCAGATGCTTGACCGAGAACGGACGGTAGAGACGGACCTTGATCAAACCGACTTTTTCACCTGCTGCGTTCAGATGGTCAACCGTTTCCTCGATGGTTTCGCATACTGAACCCATTGCGATGATGACGCGGTTGGCATCGCGTGGGCCGTAGTAGTTGAACAGCTTATAATTGGAACCGATTTTCTCGTTGACCTTATCCATATAAGCCTCAACGATATCCGGGATGGCATTATAGTAAGTATTGCATGCTTCACGAGCTTGGAAAAATATGTCGGGGTTCTGTGCGGTACCGCGCTGAACCGGGTGCTCGGGATTGAGTGCGTTGGCACGGAAGCGATCAACCATATCCCAATCAAGCATCTCGCCAAGATCCTTATAATCCCAAACCTGAATTTTCTGAACTTCATGCGAGGTGCGGAAACCGTCAAAGAAGTGTAGGAAAGGAACACGACCTTTTAGTGTAGAGAGATGAGCAACTGCGCCAAGATCCATAACTTCCTGAACACTGGAGGAACAGAGCATGGCATAACCGGTCTGTCGGCAGGCGTAAACGTCGGAGTGGTCACCAAAAATTGACAGTGCATGGGAAGCGAGCGCACGTGCCGAAACATGAATTACGTTGGGAAGCAGTTCACCCGCAATCTTATACATATTGGGGATCATGAGAAGCAAGCCCTGTGATGCAGTGTATGTTGTGGTCAGTGCACCGGCAGCCAGAGAACCGTGAACTGCACCGGCNNTGACCGGACGACCAAATAGATTCTCCTGCCCATTGGCAGCCCATTTATCGGTCTCCTCAGCCATAACGGATGATGGTGTGATGGGGTAGATAGCTGCAACATCCGTAAACGCATAAGATACGTGTGCGGCGGCGTTGTTACCATCCATGGTCTTAAAATTTCTTGCCATTAACAAATTCCTCCTTGAAGAGTGCTGATATATCTATATTATAGACCAAATAATATAGTAACACTTTCAGTTGTAACTGTAAACATCAAAGCGGCAAAATTTTATGTTTTTCTCAAATCATTCTTGTAATAATTATAAAAGCGGTTGCCAATATCCGTTTATTGGCAGTATTCTCCTCAAAACAGCGTTTAGGGGCTGTGAGATGCAGAAAGCACTTGATGGCATGATATTTCATGCTCTCACCTTGTCACACTAGTTGTAATATGTATAGTGTA
>DOWI01000101.1 GCA_003519645.1 Oscillospiraceae bacterium | reverse complement strand
AACGGATAATACTTGCGCAGATTGATGGTGGGCATACGGTTAACCTCCAGACAGCAAAAGGGGCAGACAGTTTGAAACTGCCTGTCCCTCTTGCTCATGCGATAGGGCATAAAACCCTTCAATGGGTTAGCCTGAAAATACGCTCCCGATCACTCTGTCTGCAAAATACATTTAACCTTCCTTCTAACCGCTTCAATGCTTCTCATAATGGCGGACTTGGAACAGCCACAGATGTTACCAATTTGGGAACAACTAAGCCCTTCTAAAGCGTAAAGCAGAAAACGATAACGCTGTTTTGCCGTGCAGCTTTTCAACGCTGCCGTAATCTCCCTGAGGGTTTCTTTGCGGCAGAGCCAATTCTCCGGTGTTTCATAGTAGCTTCGACTGCACTCATGAGCAATAATGTACTCGTCAAATTCGCGCCCATCCCAATGGCGACGCTGTTCATGAAAAAGGTTCTCGGTTTTGTGATTGGCCCGATCAAGATATTCATAGACCTCAACCGACACTTCCACGGCTACATTTTGTCCGTGAATTTTGATATATACCTCCATAATTTTTCTGTCCTTTCTGAATAATTTAAAAATCCAGAAAGGACGGCAGGAGGTGAACGACAACGGAATAAAAAACCGGATAGAGACAAAAAAATACCCAATGGGAGAGTATCCCAAAGGGCAAACGGTAACTGATATTTTCTGTTGGTACAGATTGAAAAAAGGCCGGAATTATCCGCTGAATGATTTACTCTTTTTTTGAAGCATTAACGCCTGTAAAATAAAAGATGTTGTCCGTTGGTCACGCCCGGCCGCTTGAGAGCGGTCGGATAGTCTTCATAAAGGACTGAGTGGACATAAAAAAACCCTCCAAACCCATGAGCTTGGAGGATAACTATTCAAAATAAGGCATGAAATTAATCCCGCCAAACCCGTGTTTTCTTTGTTTGGCGGGACGCATTTAGATAAGATTTAGCTGTTGTATTTTTTGTTTAACCTGTCAAGAATCAAAAGTGACAAACACACGCAGATAAAAAGACTCAAAATACTTGTCAACAACTGAGGCAAGGTCGATTCATAGTAGCCGGACACGCAAAAAGCAGCAGTCACGGGATAGATAAAGCGGGCCGTGTTCTGCATCCCGACGAACAGCCCTGCGAAAGAGTAAACACCCGCAAATATCAGGGCAATCCAATATCCTTTTTTCAGGACCGCGACAATGGCAATAATCGGGGACATGGCGAGAAACAGGCAGATACCCTGCAAAAGATAAATCTTCAGGAAGTTCAGGATAGTCGCTGCTTTCAGCAGAGAAAAGTGCAGAACTACTTCGGTTGAAAATGTAATAATAAACAAAAAAGCGTAAAGCAACACGCTCATGAATGCGGCTAAAACCAGTTTCGCACCGACAAGGCTTGAAGGCTTGACCGGAATCAGTCGAAGGGACTTCATTGTATCGTCCTGTTCTTCACGGCAAATCATATAGCTTCCCATGAGGGCGATGATTGCCGGCAGGACGTATATGCTCCCCAGCGACTGCGCGGCAGTCATGAACCACCCGGCTTCGTCCACATATCTATGACCTTGAAACAGAAACTGTCCCTGCATATACACAATCACAGATACCATGACCGCCGAAAACAGAGCTATCCATATTATTTTTGAACGGCGGAGTTTCATCCTTTCCGCCCATAGTAATGTTTTCATATTGTCCGCCTCACTGTCTTTTTTTAAGAGTGACATCTGCACAGATGATTGAAGCAACACCCCATATTCCAATGCACAGAAACGCACTTTTTAAATCAACCGGCTGTTTCATCACGACGCCGGGCATATCCTTTATAGTAATTGCCGTCATGCTCGACAGCGGATGGACGTACATATTCACCATCAGCAGAATAAAGCCGAGAAACGTATAAACTAAGGTTACACATATCGGCAGGATATACCCCTTTTGTGAAGCGGCGACCGCGAGGACGGGAAGCATGGCAAAGGGTGCCAACGCGCCGATTTCAAGGCACTTTAGAAATAGATAAGAAACACTGTCGGCGGTAAACGGTATCGTTCCGGGCAGTATTCCTGCCAGCATGGAACATACCGCTGTTATCATCATAAAGAGGACGGAATACAGAAATACAATAAAGAATTTGCTCAGGAAATACTCCAACTTGCTGATGGGAATAATCCATAGCTGTTTCAGCATATCGTTTTGATTTTCATCGTATAGAAGCATTGTTCCGAGAATTCCCAACACAACCGGCAGAATGATCCACGGCGTATAAGAGTAAGCCGACCACTTGTAAAACTGCATTGGAGTGATATCGGCCTTTTTTGCCGCGCCAAAATAAAATACCGCCAGCAAAGGCATCAGCAGAGAGGAAAGCATCATAAGAAAGATAAAATTTTTCCGCCGAAGTTTCATAAATTCCGTTTGAATTAAATTAAGCAATGCCTTCCCCTCCGGTAACTCTTTTGAAATAATCTTCCAGAGTGTCGTTGCAAAGTTGGGAACTGATAACCGAAATGTCCTCAAGCATCAGCGCTTTGTTGATTGCCGCCATATCAAGGGAAGTATCAAACAGATGCAGCGTGTGGGTATCCTGTACCGAATAGTCTTTGGTATGAAATTTGCGTTCCAATATTAAGGCGGCTTTGGCGGTATCGGAAACCTGAAGCAGAATGTATTTCCCATTTTTCTTTTTCAGTGTGGCCATGCTGTTTTCTTCCAGTAAAACACCGTTGTTGATGATTCCAATGTCATCCGCAAGCAGTGAAATTTCCGAGAGAATATGGCTGGAAATCAGGATTGTCTTCCCCCGCTCCACACTCAGGTCTTTGATAAAATCCCGGACTTCGGCTATGCCGATGGGATCAAGGCCGTTTGTGGGTTCGTCCAGGATCAGCAGTTCGGGATCATGCAGAATGGCGTTCGCAATGCCAAGGCGCTGTTTCATGCCGAGCGAATATTTGCTGAAAATCTTTTTATCCCGATAGGGCAGCCCGACGACTTCAAGGGCTTCTTGTACCGCACGGGGCTTCGTCGTCCCGCGCAGCTTTGCGAATATCTCCAGATTCTCCGTTCCCGTAAGATTCGGATAGAATCCCGGCGTTTCGATGATAGCGCCGATCCGGGGATAAACCTGTTTCTCGTTGCCTTTGACGTTCTTGCCGAATACATCCGCTTCACCGGAGGTGATTGACGTCAGGCTCAAAATCATTTTCATAATTGTGGTTTTGCCTGCCCCATTACGACCAAGCAGCCCGTAAATGCGGCCTTTTTGTACATGGAGATTCACTTTATTTACGGCAGTTTGCTCTCCATACACCTTTGTCAACTGCCGAGTTTCAATTATCAGATTATTCATTTCAATTTCCTCTCTTAACTATTTTTCCAGNNAAATACGGCCCTTACGGACATGAAGGTCAACACGGTTTACGGCAGTCTGCTCGCCGTAAACTTTTGTAATCTGCTTTGTTTCAATAACAGTATCGTTCATATGAAATCCTCACTCTCTCAATTGTTTTGCCTTTGCAGCGCAATGACCGATAACGCAGCGGAGATGCACCCAATCAAAATCATGTTGATCAGACTATTTGTTACGTTGGCTGTGATGTTGGCACCTTGCGTAAGATTCTTAACCATTTGCGCAGCCGCGGGGGAAGTTACGCGGTAGATGTTGATCGCGCTGGCAAGCGGGTGAATCCCCATCAGATACGACGGTATCAAAATAACCGGAACCAGATAAAGCAACGTCGCAGCAATTGGAAGTATGTAGTCCTTTCGCCCCAATACAGCCAGAAAAATGACGGGGAGCATTGCGAGAGGTACTAAAATTCCGCCCTCTACGAACAAAGCAAATGCCTGTAGCACAGTCTGTCCATTGATATCGGGGAATCCGCCTGCAATCACGCCGCCGAAAACCGTGAGGATAAACGTGTAAAGACATAACCCCGGCGACATAAAAAGCACCGCAGCAATTTTTGAAAAATAGAGCTGTGCTTTTGAAATTGGGACAATCAGCAGAGACTTCAGCGTGTCGTTCTTATATTCATCGAAAAACAGTGACGTTGCGAATATTCCAAGCACAATCGGAAGATAGATTGTTGCAAGCATTTTGAACGCGAGAGTATAGTAATCGCCGAAGCTGTCCATGATCGCGCTCTTTCTGGAAATGCTGCACGCGCGTTCAAAAGCAAAAAGAGCAATTAATGTCGTCAGAACTAAAATTCCCCAAACCAGTTTTCTGCGCTTGAGTTTTTGCAATTCAGTCTGGATTATCGTTCCCATGGCTTATCTCCTTTCCGTCTTCCAGTATATCGCGGGAACCTTGCCAAAACCTTGCCGGAACCTTGTTCTTTTCTTGTTTTAGGTAGAAGGAAAGCCCTGCGCGTCACAGGGCTTTCGGAAATACTATTGTGAATTTTGCGCCGCCGTCCGGTGGGCTATCCGCTTCTATTTTCCCATCATGAATCGTGACAAGCTCTTTTACAATGGATAGACCAAGGCCATTGCCGCCTGCTGTACGGGATTCATCACACTGATAAAGCCTTTCAAAAATATGCGGCAGATCTTTTGGAGAAATCCCCTTTCCGTTATCCTGAACGATAATTTGCACCTGTTTGTCATTTTCCAGAATGCTGACGGTCACATTGCTTGCTTCGCTGTGAACCAGCGTGTTCTGAAGAAGGTTATTAAGAATCCGGGTATAAGCATTTCTGTCAAGCCGGAGGGTGTATTCCGTTTCGGGAATCGAAATTTCATATCCGATTTTCCTGTCTTCCAACGCCGGTATCCAGTCTGCCAGAATATCTCGGGAAAGTTCGTTTAAATCGCAGTCCTCAAATTGGAATTTCTGTTCCTTTGCGTCCAGCTTTACCCACTCGAATAAATCTTCCACAAAGTCCTTCAAGTGATGGGCTTTATCCAGAGCCACGCCGATATATTCTTCTTTTTCTTCCCCAATTACCACTTTTTCCTGAATGGCTTCCAGATAACCGACCAGTGAGGTCAACGGGGTCTTGACGTCGTGGGACAAACCTGTCATCAGGCGTTTGTATGCTTGTTCTGCTTCCTTTAACCGAATAAGCTGTGCCTGATCGTTTGCGGCAATTTCGTTGATACTGTAGCAGATGGATTTCGTCATATCACTTTTTCTTGCGAGAATTCGTCGGTTTAGATTTCCAATTTGAATGTCTTTTAGAGCGTTTTCAATGATGTTTAATTGTTCCTGCACACGACATAGCCTTGTAACAAGGAAGATGATAACGCAGCCAAAGGCACAGGAGAGTACAAGAAAAAACAATGTCAAATCCATGGGCTACGCCTCCTTGTTGAACCGATAACCGACGCCGTGAACGGTCAGAATATAAAAAGGATGATCGGCGTCAGGCTCAACTTTTTTACGCAGCTTACTAATAAAGGACATGATGTTGTTGTCATCAAAAGCATATTCGTCGTTCCAAACCTGTGTATAAATCTGCTTTTTGGTAAAGACACGGCCTTTGCTGGTCGCAAGAAAAAGGAGTAGATCAAACTCTTTGCCGGTCAGGTCAACCTGTTCTCCATTCACGCAGACCGTCCGGTTACTTTTGTCAATCACCATATTTTTAAGATTTAACGTGTCTTCCTGCAAAGGCTGATTGAATACGGTGTAACGCCGTATCAGAGAATCAATCCGCGCCATCAGCTCATGGATGCTAAACGGCTTTGTCAAATAATCGTCTGCTCCGAGCCGCAATCCCGTTACTTTGTCAATTTCGTCGCCTTTGGCGGTCAGCATGAGAATCGGAATCGAACTGCTTTTTCGAATTTGGGACAAAACATCCAAACCACTCATTC
This sequence comes from Oscillospiraceae bacterium, assembly GCA_003519645.1. The sequence goes on along the minus strand of DOWI01000101.1, from coordinate 479 downwards.
CTGGCAGCATGACGTCCAGAACAATTAGTTGATAGCTCCCTTGTTTGACCATATTTAAACCGTCGATACCCGTATGGGCAAGATCGGCTGATACGTTTTCTTTTTCGGCACACTTTTTTATCAGTCGGCACAGTTCGTTGTCATCATCGACAACCAAAATAGAGTGCTCCATGCTTTCACCGCCTTTCCTTCAATTATATTTCCATGAACTCTATAATGCAAGTTACAAGGATAGCTGGATTCATGAAAATTCCCGCTTTTGCATGGGATACTCTGTCTTAATCCGTTAGCACATCACCACTTTTTACGCAGTAGTTCAGGCAAATTACCATAAATGTGCCGGCTGTCATGCGTGTTGTATTTGACGTATTTGAAATACATCGCTTACAACATACACCTTCGTGAAAATTGTTTTTATCGGTTATGATCTGGATTAGCTCCAGCGTCATGACGAACGCGAGGATTAGGCCCGTGATGGG
>DOWI01000065.1 GCA_003519645.1 Oscillospiraceae bacterium | reverse complement strand
CTCAATCCATGAAAGAACAGACTGATTTTTTGTCATAATTGCGATCCCCTTTCCATGTGGTTTCTGTCCGAAAAAAACGATATCGCATATTATTATACCTCTAAACAGGGTAATTTTGCAAGATGCAAATGTGAATTATTTGACAAATTTATGTGAATATTTTATCTGCTTTGCAGTTTCGATATTCTAATCCTGCATTTTAACTGCCGAATCAATCAGTCTTAGGGGATTTTATGCCTTCTATCGGCATGGTAGCTTGCGCATTCAAATCAAGACCGGCTGCATTCCCGCTGTTGTATTCATAATAAGCCTGGGAACCAACCATAGCGGCATTGTCTCCGCAAAGCGGAATTGGCGGGTAAAAAAGACTGAGTCCCAGCCGTCGGCACTCCTGGGTCATGCGGGCACGAAGTGCTGAGTTCGCCGATACACCGCCTGCCAGAACCACAGTGGAGGCGGCGTTTTCTCGGGCAGCCAACAATGTGTTCTCCACCAGCATCTCTACGGCTGTGTGCTGGAATGATGCACATAAATCGTCAATATTAACCGATTCACCCTTCTGCTTTGAGTTATGAAGCAGATTTATTACGGCGGTTTTCAATCCCGAAAAACTAAAATCATAGCTGCGGCCTTCAACACGGGGGCGGGGAAGTTTGTAAGCGTCCGGATTGCCCTTGGAAGCTCTTCGGTCAAGGTTGATTCCTCCCGGATAAGGCATTCCCATGGCACGGGCGGCCTTGTCATAGCATTCGCCGGCAGCATCGTCCCGTGTTCTTCCCAAAACTTCGAATTCGGTATAATCCGACACCTTCACAATATGACTGTGCCCCCCCGAAACAACAAGACATAAAAACGGCGGCTCAAGTTCGGGAAAGGCAATATAGTTGGCGGCAATATGGGAACGCAGATGATGAACCGGGATCAGCGGAAGCCCCGTGGACATGGCGAGTCCCTTTGCNNAATTGCTTCGGCATGCCGTCTGCTTGCAATTTCCGGTACAACGCCGCCATAAAGCTTATGCTCCTCAACCTGCGAAGCGATGACATTTGAAAGAACCGCTCTTCCGTCCTGTACAACCGCCGCCGCCGTTTCGTCACAGGATGTCTCAATTGCTAATATTTTCATGATGGTTTATCTTCCTTCTGTTTATAAGTATCCTAAAATTTGTGCCTTTCCGCACTATCTGCACAGAAAAGCACAAATGATTTTTCTCTGATGTTCCCTGCCTTTTTGGGATTTCAGCCATTTCCTCTTTGGTATAGCCATGGCCCGGCTTTTTATACAGTAGGGGCGGATTCAATATCCNNTCCGCCCGTTTAATATGCATCTCTCATGCGGACAGATATGGAATCTGTCCCTACAGCACATACACGACGATTATGCGTACAACCTCGGCTCCCTCTTAGAGGGAGCTGTCGCCCGTGAGCGACTGAGGGAGATTTCTTTACTATGAGAGTCATCTTCCTACTACTCCCTCCGTCAGGCTTCGCCTGCCACCTCCCTCACCGAGGGAGGCTTTTCCCGGCTCCCTCTTAGAGGGAGATGTCGCCCGTAGGCGACTGAGGGAGATGTTTTTTCACTGCAATGTCAATTGCTGTACAAGCACCGCTGAAATTTTCGTTAATATCCCTGTTTGTAAACCTTAAAACTTTTATGCCATATTGCCTTAAAATCCCGGTTCGATTTGTATCATATTCAAATTGTTTTGATTGATAGTGTCCGCTTCCATCAAGTTCTATAACCAAGCGCGCCTTGGCACAGAAAAAGTCAACAATATAATTATCAATAACCTTTTGTCTTTGAAAGCGTACAGGATATTTTGCAAGAAACTCATACCATAGCTTGCGTTCTTGAGGCGTGGCATTTTTCCTTAAAGATTTCGCATTTTTTATTAGATTTTTATTATATGATAGTGATATTTCAATCACTCCCTCCGTCAGGCTTCGCCTGCCACCTCCCTCACCGAGGGAGGCTTTTCCCGGCTCCCTCTTAGAGGGAGATGTTTCCCGCTATGAATGCCCTAAATCGGATAGAGCAGAGCCCTATCCCTACAACATATATGCAATATGATCGATATTTTAAAACGCATTAAAAATATAACGAGTAAATTGCAGCGTCCTCTTTGGGTGAATCATAAAACCCCGGGCGGATACCTTCTTGCTCAAACCCAACACTTTCATAGAGGGCGATGGCGGCATGGTTTGAAACACGCACCTCCAGCGTCAGTCGTGATATGTTGTGCTTCTTTGCGTATCCAATCACTTCATATAAAAGAGCGGTGGCAACACCTCTTCGCCGATAGCCCGGGTGAACCACAATATTCGTGATTGCACCCTCATCCAATATGTGGTGCATCCCTATATATCCCCAAGCCCGCTCGGTTTCCACATTCTCGGCGNNNCATAAGACCACGGGCGCGAAAAAGTAAGACTTTCAAGCTGCGCCAAGTCATCAAGATGATCGGTGTGCATTGGATATATGGCAAGTTCGGGAGGTTTGCTTTTCTCCTGCATTTTAATCTGTTTCCTTTCGTAAGCAATCCGTTTCCTATGGTAACCGGGTGTCAACCATTCACGGTTGAAAGGTAGCAAAAAGACAATCATTTCTCATCTATTCTGCCCGTCAGCAGGGTATCCGCCAAGCAAGCAACCGCCTTTTCCAGTTGATGGCGTGTTAGACGGTAGATATCAATATCTCCTCCGTAAGGATCTCCAATCCCTTCCCCGCCTATTGCGGAAAGGATATGAACCTTTTCGGGATTTACGCCCCGACCGACTATTGCGGCGGCATGGGATTTGCTCATTACCGCAATTAGGTCTGCCTGCTCAAGCAGATGGGCTGAAACCGATCGAGAGCGGTGTTGTCTCAGCGGCTGGGCGTATTTCTCATCCAGCTCAGAAACTGCCTGAACGGCATTGGGATTTGCCGGCTCACCAAAAGCTGCCAATCCCGCACTTTCTATCATTATATCCAGCCTACCACGCTTGTCAAGTTCCCGCCGCATCAAAGCTGCCGCCATGGGACTGCGGCAGGTATTCCCTGTGCATACAAAAAGAATTTTCATAGAAACGTTATCCTTTCGCATCATACCATGTTTCCCCGATTTGAACATCCGCCTCCAGTTTTATCGACAGATTGGCGGCCCCCTCCATCTCCTCTTTCAGCAAGGCAGCAGCCTTTACAGCCTCCCCGGCGGGGGCTTCAACAATCAGCTCATCATGAACCTGAAGAATCAAACGCGCCCGCATCCCCTCAGCCGCAAGGCGTTTATGCACCCTCACCATTGCAATCTTAATAATATCGGCGGCGGTGCCCTGTATAGGCATATTCATTGCCACCCGTTCGCCGAACGAGCGCATCACCGCGTTGGAAGCCCGAAGCTCGGGCAGCGGACGGCGGCGGGCAAACAGTGTTTCGGCATATCCCTTTTCTTTTGCCGTCTCCACCATGCTTTCCATAAACTCCGCTACTCCTGCATAATGCGCCAGGTACTGGTCGATATAGCGCTTGGCCTCCTTGTAGGATACACCGATATCCTTTGAAAGGGAATGAGGCCCAATTCCGTATACGATGCCGAAATTAACGGCTTTTGCTTGAGAGCGCATCAGCGGTGTTACCATATCCTCGGGCACACCAAACACCTGGGAGGCAGTGACGCTGTGAATATCGGTACCGGAATTAAATGCGTCAATCATATTCTTGTCATTCGCCATATGCGCCAAAACACGGAGCTCAATTTGCGAATAATCGGCATCACACAAAACCCATCCCTTAGGCGCATGGAAGAATCGGCGCAGCTCCCGTCCCAGATCCTGCCGGACAGGGATGTTCTGCAAATTCGGTTCGGCGGATGAAATACGTCCGGTTCTGGTTTCGGTCTGATTAAAGGATGTGTGAATCCTTCCATCACATCCAATCACCTTGAGCAGACCGTCACAGTAGGTGGATTTCAGCTTGGCAAGCTGACGGTAATCCAGCAGCATGGCAACCGCGGGATGGGCATCCCGAAGACTCTCAAGCACCTCTGCGTTGGTGGAATAGCCCGACTTGGTTTTTTTCTTTGGGGGCAGCCCCAAGTCCTCAAATAGTGCCTTTGCAAGCTGCTTGGGACTGTTGAGATTAAATTCATACCCTACCGCCTCGGTGATGGCGCACTGGATATCGGCGATTCGTTTGTCAAGCGTTTTCCCAAAGGCAGCCATCCCCTCTGCATCCACATCAAAACCGATGTTTTCCATATCTGCAAGCACATAAGCCAACGGGATTTCAACATCACGCAGCAGCTCCTCCTGCCCATGTGCCGCCAACTCACATTCCAGTCTGTCCGCAACGGCAGGCAGAAATGCCGCGCCCCAGTCCTCACCCTCAACCGTCGGGACTGTCACCTCATATTCCTGTGCCAGCCGGGTGAGGGAATAATCCGAAGCCAGGGGATTTAGCAGGTAGCCCGCCAGCATGGTATCAAATTGGGTTCCGCGCGGCATCAGCCCCTCGGCCAGCAAAGCCGCACAAAGCGGCTTTGTGTCTGCAACCCGCTTTATTATATTACTGTCACAGATTCGCGCTTTCAACCTCTCAAAACCATCGGTTTCAGCGGGTATAACAGCCACCCGCCCGTCAAATGCCACCACCACATTTATTAGTTTCCCGTCTTTTATTTGGGCAGTCATGTCAAGTCTTTTATTTTTATCAACCCATTCAAGCAGGTCTTGAAGTGCCTCCCCGCCCTCTGCTTTGACGGTTTGTCCGGTAACCGATTGCTTTGCGGGTATGGCATCCGGCGTATCAAGTCCCAGTTTTGTAATCCAAGAAAAAAACTCTAGCTTTACAAACAGGGAAGCAAGCTCCTGCTTTTTCATGGGTTCAAGCATATAGCCATTGATATCACGCTCGATAGGAACGTCACAGCAGATGGTGCCGAGCCGTTTGCTTAGGTAAGCGCTCTCCTTTCCCGCATCCAGCTTTTTGCGCAGAGAATCCCTGATTTCCAGTGAATCAAGATTGGTATAGATATTGTCAAGGCTGCCATAGCTCTGCATCAGACTGAGCGCCGTCTTTTCCCCCACCCCCGGCACGCCGGGGATATGGTCGCTGGCGTCCCCCATCAACGCTTTCAGATCAATCAGCTGTTCGGGTATCAGACCATATTTTTCACGAATTGCCGCAGTATCATATATCGTGGTTTCGGGTTTTCCCATCTTGGTGGCTGCCAGAAAAACCGTGACCCCCTCACCCACAAGCTGGAGGGAATCTCTATCCCCGGTTGCAATAATGCATTCGGCACCCTGTTGGACCGAAGCCTTTGCAAGTGTGCCGAGTATATCGTCGGCTTCATAGCCTTCCCGCTCCACCACATGGCAGCCCATGAGTGTCAGCATTTCCTTTAAAATCGGCATCTGCTGACCAAGCTCATCCGGCATGCCCTTGCGCCCCGCCTTATATT
>DOWI01000052.1 GCA_003519645.1 Oscillospiraceae bacterium | reverse complement strand
ATTAATACCGGCTATCTCCCCGTACGGAGTTCCTGTCGTGAGGATAAACAATTTAAAGCATATGTAGATAGGGTTCCCGCAATGGGTGTTGCTCTTGACCAAGCTTCCATTGCTATTCCTTTATTTGTCGATGTAACGGGAGGAAAAATCAACCAGGCTATAAAGGATGCCCTGGATTTAGTTCTGATTGAAAATGTTCCGGCAAAAGAAGCACTGACACGGGAAAAGAAAATCGCACAGGCAGCGCTTGATGAATATTGGGCGGCCAAATAATAAAATATCATATAAGAAGCTGCCTTAAAAAGCCGGCTTATATAAAAAGGAGGTTAGCGGTAAGCCGAAAATCAGCGGGCGTATATTGCGATTATATAAAATAGCCGGGATTTAGGAGGGGTATTTGAAAACCGGGCTGTTACTGCATCTCAAATTCATTTAAATTGCTGCACAATAACGCGGGCAGGCTTAGCCCCGTTTAAATTGCACGCTAAAAGGAAGGTTAATAAAAATGATTAAATTTAAATCACCTAAAGTAGAACGTTGGGTAATCTTGTTTATTGTGGCATTTGCAGGCGGAATTATAACAAAACTGCCGTATTTAAAGGATATTTACTTCACAACGCTTCAAACAGCAACAGGTACGACAAAAACGCAGTTAGGTATGTTACTTTCCATGTACGGTATTGTGAATTTCATTCTTTATTTTCCCGGTGGTATGGTAGCTGATAAATTTTCTCCTAAAAAGCTTATTGTATTTTCCTGTTTTTCAACAGCACTGATAGGCTTTTGGTATGCTACCCTTCCGGGATATGTTTCCTTGCTTATTATACATACACTGTTCGGAATCACAACCGTATTCACATTTTGGGCTTCCATGGTCAAGATTGCGAATAATTTAGGTGATGAAAATGAACAGGGTCGAATCTTTGGATTTTTAGAGGGCGGACGCGGCCTCGTAGGAACCGTTATCTCTCTTGTGTCCGTATATGTTTTCTCAAGGTTTGCCGATGAAACACTTGGATTACAGGGTGCGATTATTTTCTATAGTATTGCACTGATTGTCGCCGGAATCCTTGCAATTATTTTCATCAATGATCCAAAGCCAAAAGTATCGGATAAGATTAAAGAAAATGCAAACAAAGTTAACTGGTCTGATTTTAAAGAAGTCATCAAAATTCCTCGAATTTGGATGTGCGGTCTTTTAGTAATATGCAACTATTCCGCGGTTATTATATTTGGTTACCTGACTCCATACCTGAGTGAAATTTATAAAGTAGACAGCTCCACTGTGGCTGTCCTCGGAATAATACGCGCCTATGTGCTGATGTTTGGCGGCTCCTTGCTGGCAGGACTTTTGGCAGATAAGCTAAAGAGCACCATTAAATTTATGGAATTTGGATTTGTTGGTATGGCGGCATTTTCATTCGGATATTTACTTATACCGGTAAACCGCAATATGTTATGGATTTTAGTAATTAACTTTATACTGCAGGGACTCTTCCTCTTGGGTGTTAAGGCAATGTATTTTGCTACGATTGATGAAGTTCATATACCCAAAAAACTGGCAGGTACTGCATCCGGTATTATTTCAATTGTCGGTTATGCCCCGGAAATTTTCTTGTACACACTTGTCGGTTCAACTCTCGATAACAATCCCGGCATAAGCGGATATCATATATGCTTCTATACGATGGCCGCATTGTCCGTTGTCGGCTTCCTGCTTGCGATTGCCCTTCTGGCGATGAACAAGCGGTATTCTGCCACTCATTCTGTAGCAGTAAACAGTGACGCAGAGTAATTGAATTTGTAATGGCGGAAACGATTTTTCCACCGATTCCAAAATAAAAAGGTTCTATTATAAATCTTGTGAAAGAACGAATAGAGCCTGAAATAAGATAAAAAAAGCAGAGCATATTCGATGAAAAGCCTTTAAAATGGGAATTGTACGCATTACCATTTTATGAGCTCACGGATATGCTCTGCGACTATAATACTGAAAAACAGCTTGGATTAAAATGGGTACTCGTAAAGAATGTTCGGCAATCACCCAATCGGGCAGAAATTATCTTTGGACTGACCCGTAAACCCTCTCCCTGCCCTTCCTGCGGCTGTCAAGACAATTGTGCTTCTCACAACAACACCTGCACCGTGGACTTATCCCCCGTTACAGCAAAAAAAGGACAAGGCAAATGCCTTGTCCTTTTTGTGGACACCGTGGAAAAAAGATTTCTTATCTTTCTCCCAAAAGAGCATCCAGTCCTCAAAATAAATCAGATTCTCCGCAGGCATTGACCAAATTCATGATACCATAAATCCTCAGACTTTTCACTGTTGTGTTCAGACATTCATGCGACTGTCTGCGTTCGGTATACTTTCCATTGATAATTCCTGCCCTGCTTTCTGATGAAAGGCGACGGGAGCTTCTTCGGTTGAACCATATCGGGCGGCGGCTTTAAATCGATAATTTGTTTCTGCGCCAATGTTTTTGATGAAACGGGACGTTTCGGAAACGAATAATCCTGCCAGCATGAAATGGACTGTTTTCGCATATTTTCCATTCTTTTGCCGGTTGGAATTATTGTGAGGGGTTCGCTGTAGCCACTGCCAGTGCTTCGGAGCAGAGCATCCCCTTGGCGGGGAGGCTCACACGCTGTCACAAACGCCCCACACGCCGTTTCAGCGATTGCAGTGGTGTCTACTGCTTCATCGGGACAGCTATCGCTTACAGGGGCAAAGCTGGGTTCCATATTCGTGGCGTAATTTTCTGTATGCATAGCTTCAGCAAGGGCATCCTCCTGAATGGCTTTCATGAGCNNTGTGTCCAGCCAAGGGACTGTGCCCTTTCCATAAGAACCGGGTTGTTTTCATAAGTGCGGTAAAAATCACGCATCCTGCGGAGATTACGAAGAGAGAAGCCTTTCAGCGATGGAAATTGGTCAGCAAGTATTTCAGCCAAATGTGGGATAAATGCTTTTTCTCCCTGACGGCAGAT
>DOWI01000290.1 GCA_003519645.1 Oscillospiraceae bacterium | reverse complement strand
GCTGTCTCCCCGTCTGACAGTATAGATTACCATATTCTTCACACCTTTTCGATTGATTCATCTTTTTGTCCATTCCAATGTATATGAAAGGGAATCGAAATGTATGCGGATATGACTATTTCTTTTCATAACGTGATTTTTTTGTTGTAGCATTTTGCAGCATTAGGTAAACATAATATAAATAGATACAGGATTGATAAAACCGAATTTTGTTTTGACGCGTACAAGACGCGTCAAAACAGGCTAAAGCCAACAAAAATATAATTCCCCCATGCTTTTCAGCATGGGGGAATTATTGAAATTATAAATCAACCCGTCCGTACAATATAGAGGATTCTTCCTTTTCCGACTGGGTTTTAGATGGGGGCGTGGATCCGTCCGCCGTCGGCAGCGGATTGCTGCGGGGAATAAATTCCCTTACCGTGCGCTCGGGACGCTCTATGGTGTCGGAACGCTGGGACCTTTGGGGACGTTCGGGTCTTTCGGCGCTGTGTTCATGCTGATTGCTTCCTGCTTTGTCGCCTTTCCGATCGCTCCGTCGCCTGCGGTTGGACCGGTCAGCGGATTGTCCGGCGCGGCCTGCCATCGGATTATCCTCGGAAGGGCCAATCACAACACGACGGTTGGGTTCGCTCCCGATACTCCAAGATGAAGCCCCCTTGATTTCCTGCACAACCGTATGGATGATACGGCGTTCATAGGGATTCATGGGCTCAAGCGTAGTTTTGCGGCCTGTACGCGTGGCCTGCCCCGCAATTTTGCGGGCAAGACCCCGGAGTGATTGCTCGCGTTTTTCTCGGTAGTTGCCGATATCAATCGTAACTCTGTAATAACTATTGTCGACGCGGTTGGCAACCAGCCCAGTTAAATATTGAATGGCGTCCAGCGTTTCGCCTCTGCGGCCGATGATAAAGCCGAGATCCTCTCCCTCCAGGTTGAGCACACAGCCATTTTCCTCTTCCCGTATGATTATTTGGGGGGTTTGGGCACCCATGCCAACCAGGATTTCACGAAGATAGGCGGCTGCGCGGCGGGCGGGGGTGATTTCATAATAAGCGCGAACCTGTGCGGGACATCCGCCGAATAAGCCAAGCCTCTTTTTTTGGGGCATCTGCAAAATTTCAAACTGCAGCTCTCCGGCAGGCATTTCCAACTCTACAGCTGCCTGCATTTTCGCTTCTTCAATCGTCTCTGCTTCCTTGATTACTTCCCTCAGCAAGTGATTTCATCCTTTCACGAGCGGCTGTTCGTTTCATCGCTCTCTTCATTCTCCACACCATCCGGTTTATCGGTCTGATCGGCTGCGGCATCCTCCGCCTTCTTTTTACCTGAATTTTGGGAGGCAGGTGCTCTCTTTGATTGTTTTTTTCCTTTGCCGCTTTTTTGGTTCATGGCGTTCAACTCGGCATTTTCTCTGGCGCGGGCTTCTGCAAGACGCTTTTTATCCTCCCGCTTCTGACGGCGGCGCTCCTGATATTCCTGTTCCGCCTGGGCGCGTATTTTGGCAGCGTTATAGATTTTGTTAAGAATAAATGTTTGGACTACAGCAATAATGTTGGAGCTTATCCAGTAAATACCGACGCCGCCGGGAACGGTAAATGCAATGAACAGTGAGAACAGCGGCATAACCAGCAGCATGGTGTTGTTTTGGCAGCCCTGTCCCGGCTGATTTGCCCCGCTTTGCGCCACATTCATAAATTTCATTGACAGAAAACTGGAGGCAAAGGCGGTCAGCCATGAAAACAGAGGAATAATCCACAAAACATTGATTCCGCCAAACCCCTTGCTATTCCAGGGCTGTTCAAGCAAGGTTTTTCCGAAAAAGTTAAAATTATTGCGAACATTCTTCATTTTATCATAGTATTGCTCGGCCGAGCTGCCTTTAAGCACATTATCATCAAGCTTATTAATGCTTGTAATAATCTCATTTTTGTTTTCTTTTGCCACCATCAGCAGTCTTAGTTCTTTATAATACCCTTTTCTGTCTTGGCTGGAAAGCTTGTTCTCGGTTTTGATATCAACTGTTTTCCCGTCCACTTGCTTTGTGGGCTGTGCCACTGCACTAAGGCTTGCATTGATTACCGGGGTGGGAATACGGGAAAGGTGGGTCAGCGGGGCATAGATAACGGCAATAATTCCGAATAAGACCACCATCTGAATGACCATAGGCAGACAGCCTCCGGTAAGACTGACTCCCTCTTTTTCATAAAGAGCCATCTGCTTTTCCTGCAGCTTTTTCTTGTCCTGCGCGTATTTCTTTTGTATCCGTTCGAGGCGGGGGGCCAGACGGGCACGATCCGCCTGCATTTTCTGTGATTTAAGTGCAAGGGGAAAAGAAGCCGCCCGCACAAGAAGAGTTAAAAGGAAAATAGCAACAAAATAGTTTCCGACAAATCGGTAAATAAACCATAAGAGATACCCCAACGGAACTGCAAGTATCTGATCAAGCCCAAATAACATTAAAAGTCTCCTCCATTGTTTGTCCTTTTTATGAAAGCATCAGACAAAACCGGGAGCTGTTTTATCCGAAATTCATCGTCCTGTCCACAATGCTACATTATTATTGTCTCAACCTTTGCTTTTAAACGGCCGGCTGAAAGCCGAGGGTGGTTGAAATTGCCTTATTTTTTTCTATTCTTGGGTTTCTTTTCGGGAACCGGGTCATATCCCGGTTTCCCCAAAGGATTGCAGCGAAGAATCCTCCATATCGCCAGTGCCCCGCCGCGGAATACCCCAAATCGCTGGATTGCCTCTATGGCATAGGCGGAACAGGTGGGCAGAAATCTGCAGGACGGCGGGGTTTTTGAGGAAATTCGTTTTTGATAAACCCGAATCATCCCGATAATCATCTTTTTCATGGCTTTAGGACACCCAAGGAAATTAACTGCTTCTCCATAACCCGTTTGATTTGGTTGCTTTTTACGTCAAGGGTCCGCTGCCGAGCCACAAAAACCATATCCCATCCGCCTTTTATGCCCGGCAAAAGAGAACGGTAAGCCTCCCGAATAATCCGGCGGCATCGATTGCGCTGCACAGCGCCTCCTATTTTTTTTCCTGTTGTAATTCCGACACGGGGAACACCAAGGCGGTTTTTTCGCACATAGGTGACCAACACGGCATTAACCCGCGTTTTTCCGCGATGATAAAGGGCGCGAAAATCCCCGTTGCGGTTAAGAACTGCAAATCGTGCCATGGTCATCCCGTTTCCTTATTAAAATGGTGCAAAAGAAAAATGAAGTTTCTCCGTAGCAGACAACCCGGGATAAAACCCGGAAAGTTCATACTAAAAAAAGCCACACGATGGTGGCCCTTTTTAATAGGTGAGACGCTTTCTTCCTTTGGCTCTTCTGCGAGCGAGCACCTTGCGGCCATTGGCAGTTGCCATTCTCTTGCGGAACCCGTGTTCCTTGCTTCTTTGTCTTTTTTTCGGCTGATATGTTCTTATCACGATGCACAGCNNTTGCGGAACCCGTGTTCCTTTTTACGGTGCCTTTTCTTTGGCTGATAGGTACGAAGCATCGTCATCCCTCCTTCGGTCAGTCTGCGCACAGTCTGGGTGCAGACCGTACCTTGCAGGCAGAGTTGTTTACAGACCATCTCTCTGCGAGTTTTCATTATATACCCACAGACGGGGAAAAGTCAATATATTTTTCGTTTATTTGTTGTATAGTATATAATATAATAGAAATTAATGGGCTTAATCGATTGAAATAAAAGCGATTTCGTGTTACAATTAGTAGTGATGTATTTCAATTGATCGTAATCCTGTTTCTCCTTGGAGACGGGGGTACGATTCAGGCTTTTTGGATTTGCTATTTAAATGTCCTACGCTTATTCCATAAACAAAGATTTTGTGATAAAATATATTTTCGCGACTCGACACCAAGGTCGAAAACAAGTTACGCAGGTAACTTTTCGGACAGTTGTTTAGCAATTATCATTGTTAAGGAGTTTTATAGATGGAAACCATTAAGGAAGCCTGGTCGGGCATTCTCGATTATCTTCGCAAACAGGATGATATCAGCGAGGTTGCTTACAATGTCTGGATCAGCTGTCTCGAACCCCATGCAATTGAAGATGGGGATGTCATCGTCCATGTTAATACAAATTTCCAAAGAAAGATTATAAGTGAACATTATTCCTCAAAATTATGCGAGGCATTCACCCACGTTCTCGGTATTCCCCTGGGGCTGAAAATCATATCAGAGGAGGATTCCGGCTCGGATGATTCCATTGCTTTTGACGAGCCCTCCGATCCTGGAAATCTTTTTGGCCAAAAAAATTCGGACTATGAGTATTCTTTTGAAAATTTTATTGTTGGTTCCTCTAATAAATTTGCACATGCCGCCTCTCAGGCGGTCGCAAGTAAGCCGGCGGGATATTACAACCCCCTGTTTATTTACGGTGGATCAGGACTCGGCAAAACCCATCTTCTTTATGCCATATGCAATGAAATCCGCAAAAATACTCCTTCGGTGAAAATTATATACACAAAAGGCGAATATATCGCAAATGAGCTGATTGAAGCCATCGGAACCGGAACAACCCCGGAATTTCGGGCAAAATACCGTCAGGTGGATGTACTTTTGGTGGACGACATTCAGTTTATTGCCGGCAAGGTTTCGACACAGGAAGAGTTCTTCCATACCTTTAATACNNTGATACACTGCATCAGGCAAATAAACAGATTGTTCTGACATCGGACCGTCCGCCAAAGGAAATTGCTACGCTGGAGGAAAGGCTGCGCACACGGTTTGAAATGGGACTGCTTGCCGATATTCAGCCCCCCGATATTGAGACAAGAATTGCCATCGTCAAAAGAAAGGCACAGCTGTTGGACTTTGCCATCAGCGACAATGTGGCGGAATATATTGCGGCACAGCTTAAAAACAACGTCCGTCAGCTTGAGGGTGCGGTCAAGCGGATGCGCGCACAGTTCCTGCTGGGAGGCGACCAACCATCGATTATCACGGCGCAGAACGCCATCCGTGATATAAAAAACGACCTTCAGCCGGTCCCAATTACGGTGGAACGAATTATCAACGAGGTGTCCCGTACCCTGAATGTATCCCCTGACGATATCTGTTCATCCAAGCGCTCGTCACCGATTTCCCAGGCACGGCAGGTGGCAATTTATGTTGTCAGGGACATTACCGGTCTTCCCATGAAGGCGGTCGGTCAGGAATTCGGGGCGCGTGACCACTCCACCGTTGTATATGCCATTCAAAAAGTCGAGTCACGAATGGAAAAGGATCTTTCCTTTAAGGGAATGGTTATGGACATTATAAAAAACATCAGCGCAAAATGAGAATTATGACTTTTAAACCGCTTTCAAACATTGACTTCACTACATAACGGCTGATAAAACAAGGTTTTCGACATTATTAACGCCGTTTGTTGAAAATAGTTTAAACGGGAAAATCGAGGATCATGAATTTTTCACCGGGTTTTCCCCTTTCGACCGACATCTTTTAACACCAATGTGAACAGATTTATTTCTTTTCACAATCTCACCAAAAGTATCGACTGCAACTTCACAATGCAAAAAACAAGTTTTTTAACACCCAAGCCAAAAACGACACTTTTCCACCATTTCAACAGTGCCTACTATAGACTACTGTAAGAAAGGATTGTTATAACATGAATTTTTACTGCAATAAGCAAGCTTTGGTTGATGCTGTCGGAAACGTGGGACATGCTGTTTCCGGAAAATCAACCTTACCTGCTCTTGAGGGTATCTTGCTGAACGCGGCAGGAACCTCTCTTTCTCTGGCCGGATACGATCTCGATATGGGTATTACCACAAACATTGAGGCGGATGTGCGGGAACCCGGATCAATTGTCCTTAGCGCCCGTCTTTTCGGAGATATTGTAAGAAGGCTTCCCGATGAATCTGTTTTCGTCTCTGTGGATGAAAAGCTTGCAACCACAATTCGATGCGGTAAATCGGAATTTACGATTATGGGCATCTCGGCCAGTGAATATCCCGAAATCCCGGCGGTTAGCGACGGCGTCGGGTTTACCATCCCTCAAAACACAATGAAAAGTATGATCCGTCAAACGCTGTTCGCAGTGGCACAAACCGACAACCGTCCGGTTCACACAGGAATCCAATTTGAATTAGAAAATAATATGCTGCGACTGGTATCGGTAGACGGTTCCCGTCTTGCCATGCGATGCGAACAGATACAAAGCCAAGAATCCCTCCAGTTTGTGATTCCCGGTAAAACGCTGGGGGAGGTATTAAAGCTTTTATCAGAAGAAGAAACCCCCATGTCTTTGGCAGTCGGAAGGCGCCATGTTGTTCTTGAAATCGATGGATACGCCGTGATTTCCCGTCTTCTTGACGGAGAGTTTCTGCCTTATAACAAAGCCATACCCCAACAGGTTTCAACCAGCATAAAGGTAAAAACCCGGGAGCTGATCGGCGCTGTAGAACGTGCGTCCCTGGTGATTAATGACCGCATAAAATCCCCGCTTATATGTGATTTTCGGGACGAACAGATTATTCTGTCCTGTACAACACCTCTGGGCAGTGCCTGTGATTTTATTGCGGCTGAAATTGAAGGAAACACCGAGGAAATGGGATTTAACAGCAGGTTTCTTCTTGAGGCACTTAAAAACACCGAAACCGACGAGGTACGCATTGAGCTAAACGGAGCGCTGTCACCCATGAAGATACTCCCTGCACAAGGAGATTCCTTTCTTTTTCTGGTTCTTCCGGTGAGGCTGAAACGATGAAAACAAATACCGTAACCATTTCGACCGAGTTTATTCGTCTGGATGCATTCTTAAAGCTAACCGGGGAAGTTCCCTCTGGCGGCCAGGCGAAAACATGGATTCAGAGCGGCCGAATAACCGTGAATGGCGAAGTTTGTTTCCAACGGGGCAAAAAGCTGAGACCGGGAGATAATGTCGGAATCGGAGAAGAAAAGACATTCAACGTCGGC
>DOWI01000161.1 GCA_003519645.1 Oscillospiraceae bacterium | reverse complement strand
TTAAGGTTAAAAAATTTATGTAGCATTATTTCTCCTCCCGATATTTAAAATGTTTTCTAATTCAGTTTTTAAAGTGTTAAGATAATAAAGAATATTTTTTTCTATATCCTTGTGTTCATTTTTTATAATATCAGGTATTTTTATCAATTGGGGACCGTTACTTACATAGATGGTAATTTTGCTTTTTAGCTTTCTGGTTTGGGGCGGCTTGGGGGTCTGGTCATAAATCTGCCCTTTGGGAAATGAATCGTTATTGACTGCAACCGGTTCAATCGTAAATTTATCGGTATATTCTTTGTTATTAAGAACATCGGTATAATCCATGCCGATCAGATAAGGAACAGGTGCTTCCCCTGTATCCGGATCATTAAATAAACCCAAAAGAGAAACCGCACCGACAAACAGTAAGGCAACAAGAACGAAAGCCCCTGCTACAGCTGCAAGAATCGGAATAACAGGTGGATTCTTTTTCTCGCCGTCTTCCTCACCGCTTTCATCATCGCCCTGTGAGTCGGAATCATCGGACGGTTCGGAGCCTTTTACCCTTGTGATTGCATCAACGAATCGGGTTGGCGTTTCGTCCACAAAATATTTATAGGCAAAATGAATGCTGGGATTCCGCTTAAACTCGTCAATATCATAAAGCATTTCTGCCGCTGACTGATAACGTTTTGCAGGGTCCTTCTGCATTGCTTTGATTGTAATTTCCTCGAGCCCGTCGGGCGTCTCCGGATTGATTTCACGAATCCTTTTCGGCTCTGTCTGCATCTGCATAATCGCAACCGAAACGGCGTTATCGGCTTCAAAAGGAAGTTTTCCGGATAGCATCTCATAAAGCATGACACCAACGGAATATATATCAGCCTTTTCATCCGTAATATCTCCGCGCGCCTGCTCAGGACTTATATAATGAACCGAACCGATCGCTTTTTCAGCCGCACTTGTCAGGCGTATATCACTGCGGGCAAATCTTGCAATACCAAAATCAGTAACTTTTATGGTTCCATCAGGAAGGAGCATAATATTCTGCGGCTTGATATCCCTGTGCACAATCCCCTTATCATGGGCATGCTGCAGAGCACGTAAAATCTGAACCGTAAAGTGTACCGCTTCTTTCCAGCGAATATCTTTTTGCTGTTCAATATATTCCTTAAGTGTTATGCCGTCGATATATTCCATTACAATATACTGAATTCGCTCACCAAAGCTGACATCAAACACCTTCACAATATTCGGGTGAGAAAGAATGGCAATCGCTTTGGACTCATTCTTGAAACGGCGTGTAAATTCTTCGTTGGCAAGAAACTCATCCTTTAGAATTTTGACGGCAACAATACGATCATCGATTGTGTCATGAGCTTTATAAACATACGCCATGCCACCAACACCGATAACCTCACGAATTTCATAACGTCCGTCCAGCCGCTTCCCGATATATTTATCCATGAAAACAATCACTCCCGAGTTCACTATTTAGGCGATGATAACTGCAGTTATGTTATCACTTCCGCCCGCCATATTGGCTGCATGTATCAATTTTTCCGGTGCATTCTCCGAATTATTAAGTTGAACAATTTTATATATATCATCGGTCTCTATCATGTTTGTAAGACCGTCTGTACAAATTAGGATACGAGCTCCGTTTTCAACAATTAGTTCGCTATAGTCACATTCAACCGAATCCTCGACTCCAAGCGCACGGGTTATAAAATGCTTTCTCGGATGGGTCCGTGCCTCGTTCTGCGTTAGCTGTCCCTTTTCCACCATTGCCTGCACAATTGAATGATCTTTTGTGATTTGTTCAATTCCTTCAGGCTTAATAAAATAGGCGCGGCTGTCGCCGACATGGGCTATATAAAAATGCTGATCAATCAAGATAGCAGCGATAACTGTAGTTCCCATACCTTTTAAATCTAAATCTGCCATGGCTGAATCATATATCTCTATATTCGCGGCCGCAATCGCTGTTTCCATGAGATTCCTGATAGAGTTATCGGATAGTCCTTCACGATATACATCCATAATTCGGTCGGAAATAATCTTGACTGCCATAGCGCTTGCAACATTTCCACCGTTTACACCGCCCATGCCGTCACAGACAACGCAAAAAAGAGCATTTTCAGAAAGGTGCCCGCATATAAATGCATCCTGATTGCTTTCACGAACGCGACCTGTATCTGATCTTCCATAAGCCTTCAAGAAATTCCCTCCCTTCCGATATTTCTTTATATATAATCTATAATCAGCTGATTTGATTCTGACGGCGAAGCTGACCGCAGGATGCGTTTATATCTGCACCAAGTGTTCTTCGTACCGTGACATTTACACCTGATTTTTCCATAACTGCTTTGAATTTATGAATTGTCTCCTGACTGCTTCTGTATTGATTTTTTTCTGGCACAGAATTTAAAGGAATAAGATTTACGTGACAAAGAATTCCTTTCAGTTTGTGTACAAGCTCCTTTGCACAAGCTTCAGTATCGTTTACCCCACTGACCATAGCATATTCAAATGATATACGGCGTCCGGTATGGCGAGCATAATCGCGGCAGGCCATCAGCAACGTATCTACAGGCCACTTTTTGTTAACCGGCATCATCCTTGAACGAATTTCATCATTTGGGGCATGGAGTGATACCGATAGTGTCAACTGCAGCTTATATTCCATTAGCTTATAAATCTTGTCCACCAGTCCACAAGTAGACAATGATACATGTCTCATCCCAATCTGTACCCCGCCTGGTTCACCAAGCATCTGCAAAAACCGAATTACGTTATCGAAATTATCGAGGGGCTCTCCCATTCCCATAAGGACAATTGATGACACTCTTACATGATGATCAGCCTGTGCCGTTTCTATCTGTGCCATCATTTCGGATGCCAGCAGGTTACGTACAATTCCACCCATGCCGGTGGCGCAGAAAGAACAACCCATTTTACACCCTACCTGAGTTGACAGACACTGCGACCAGCCATGATGATACTGCATCAAAACTGATTCCACATTCTCCCTATCAAAAAGGGTATATAGATATTTTACAGTATGATCCCTGGCGGATACAAGCTTTTTTTCAATAATTACGTCTGGTATCCAAAACTTTTTTTTCAATTGCTCTCGAAGGGATAAGGGAAGGTTGCTCATTTCATCAAAATTTGTAACTCCACGATCAAGCCTCGTACGAATTTGGGCAGCACGAAACGCAGGAACATCCAGTTTTACAAGCTCGGTCCGAAGTTCCTCAGACGTTAATGACTTACAGTCAATGCGATCCAAACAGCCACCTCGTTTTATAAGTATCAGCATTCTCAAGCAATTGAGTTTAAATTGTTTGAGTTTTTATAAAACCGGCAATAAAGAAGCCGTCGGTATTATGAATATGTGGAAATAGGGAGATCATATGAGACGGCTTACTGCTAAGAACGTCAAAGCATTCACGCAACGGCAATATTCGTGGTGAGAAATTGGTATGCTCTTTCAGAAAACGTTCCGCCACATGTTCATTCTCGGCGGGATTGAGCGTACAGGTTGAATATTGCAGAACCCCGCCGTCTTTAACCATTTTTGAAGACTCGTGAAGTATTTTATATTGAAGCTCCGGTAATTCTTTAAAACTGCCTATAGGTTTATATCTGATTTCAGGCTTACGGCGAATAACACCAAGACCGGAGCAAGGAACATCGCACAAAACGCGGTCAAAACTGCCTGTAAGAGATTCCGGACAGGGTTCTGATGCATCTCGGATAGCAGTCCTGATGATTGAAGCGCCCATCATATACGCACGCTTTTCCATGCCATCACATTTATATGAATGGATATCAGAGGAAAGAATTTCGCCCTTATTTTCCATCATCTGTGCAATGGTGAGGCTTTTACCTCCGGGGGCTGCGCATACATCAGCGATTGACTCTCCAGGTTGTGCTTCCAAAGATTTACAAGCATACTGTGATGCTGTATCCTGATGATAATAACAGCTTTGGTCAATTTGTGCAAGCCTTTTAATGGAAGCTACTTCCACAAGATCAAAGCAGGAAGCTAAGTGCGGATGCTTCTTATATGCAAGGCCTTTTGTTGTCAGCAACTCTTCAAAGGCATTGGCAGTCATCTTGAGAGTATTGACACGTATAGTATTGGGCGGATTCCCATTTACATATTCAGCCAGGAGTCTTGTCTTCTCTTCCCCGTAAGCATTTTTCCATAATTTAAGAAGTTCAACCGGACATGAAGTCTTAATTGAAAGACCTTTAATATCATTTGTGAGGTCGTCCAGCAAGTGACTTCGGCCTCTTTCTATAGCACGAAGAACTGCATTTATATACCCGCTTGAGCGTCCCTGCCTCATGACTTTTGCTAGTTTAACAGATTCATTTACTGCAGCAGAGGGTGGTATTTTATCCATGTAAACCAGCTGGTAACAGCCCAGTCGCAGCAATTCAAGCACAACAGGATTTATTTTTTTCAGTTTCACACTTGAATGCTGCTCTATAATATAATCAAGTGTAAGCAATCTTTCCAACACACCGTAATACAACCGAGAAAGCAGAGCCTGATCTGCAGACGTAAGCTTGTAGCCGCGTCCGCCTGAATTCAGCATCGCGTCAAGAACAGTGTTTGAGTAGCTGCCCTCCTGATGTATCCGCACCAAAGCTTCGACCGCCAGTCGTCGGGCATTGGCCGCCATCAGCGATTTCTCCGTCCGTGGCCTGATATAATCAGCAATAAACGCAAAAAGCTCATGAGCGATACCAGAAGCGCCGCGACATATGTCAACGCAGCTGCTGACAGCACCTTCTTGGCGCCATCCAGTTCCTCACTATTCAATATCCCCTGCGCTTCCAGAGCGCGTACCGCCCGGGCACTTGCGTTGAATTCAACCGGAAGGGTAATCAACTGAAACACAACAGCCATCCCAAACAGCAAAACTCCAAGATAGGCAAGATACTGATAGGAAAATATTATTCCCGCAATCACTAGCCATGGTGCAATACCAGTTGAAAATTGTGTTACAGGAATAATCGCCGCCCGCACCCGAATCGGAGCATAACCTCCTGCATACTGCAGTGCGTGTCCGGTCTCATGTGCCGCAACGCCGATGGCTGCAATCGAGTTATGTGAACCTACCGTTTGTGACAAGCGTATGACATTGCTTTTGGGATCAAAATGATCGGTCATGGACCCTTGTATTGATTCGACAGGGATGCTTATCCCATTCATTTTTTGAATTGCTATACAGGCTTCCCGTCCGGTCATACCGCTTCGTGTTCCAATTTTGCTATACTTGGAAAAAGCCGTTTTGACCCGTATCTGCGCCCATACTGATATTAAAAACGCTGGAATTACCAGTATTATAAACCATCTATCGAAAAAGATCGGCATAAAAGTCTCTTCCTTTCCCTTTAAATACTTAATTAGTATAACCCAAAATTATGAATAGCTTTTGAATAGGGCGTAATATTATTAAGTATCTGCCACTTTAATCGGGCAATATTCGGCCGATTTTAATTGGATGACCTCTCAGAAAATCTGCGGCTGACATCCTTTTGGTCCCTTCAAGCTGAACCTCCAATATTTCAATAGAAGTATTTTCACCGCAGGCAATTGTAAACGGTGAGTTTTCAATGACCGTTCCGGGTAAATGATTGCAGCTCGAAACGGGCTTTGAACAATATATTTTAAGCGATCTGCCGCCTATCGTCGTCTTGGCAGCAGGCCACGGATTTAACCCCCGTATGAAGTTATGAATTTGCCAAGCTGGTTTATTCCAATCAATCGGACTAATTTCACGGCTGAGAGTGGGAGCATAGCTGGAAATGGAGTCATCCTGCTTCTCGGCTGTCAGTGAACCCTCCTCCAGCGCTTTTAATGTATCAGAGATGGCTTTCGCCCCCTCTGCCGCCAAAAGATCATGCAGTTCACCAGAGGTCATGTTCATTGGTATCTTCACTTTTCGCTTGAGCAGCATATCGCCAGTATCAAGACCTGCATCCATATACATTGTTGTAACACCGGTCTCAGATTCACCATCAATTACCGACCACTGTATTGGGGCGGCTCCACGGTATTTCGGAAGGAGTGAAGCATGGACATTGATACATCCGTATTTCGGTATGGATAAAATCTCAGGAGGCAAAATACGCCCGTATGCAACAACCACCGCTACATCGGCGTTATATCCCGCAAGCTTTTCACATACCTCTCGGCTGTTTCTCAGTGCTTCGGGCNNGCATATTCCTTTACAGGCGGAGGGGTTAAATTTAATTTTCTCCCTTTTGGTTTATCAGCCTGTGTTACTACCAATACAATTTCGTGTCCGTCTTCTATAAGCCTTTTTAGGCATGAAACAGCAAAATCCGGCGTTCCCATAAATATAATTTTTAAAGCCATATTTATGACCATCCTTTCGCGCACGTATCGGGTGTACGTACTGGGTGTTTAAGCTGTGTTTGCACCGATTTTCGGCGCAAAAGGACAAAGCTCCTGTTCTACTTTCAAAGATTAATCAGGATCAAGCATACGAATTACACGCTGTTTAAAAATAATACCGTCAAGATGGTCGCTCTCATGACAAATACAGCGGGCTTTTAGATCTTCTCGGTCAAGAAAAAAATCTTTACCAAAACGATCCTGTGCTTTAATTTTCACATAGGCTGGGCGCTTGGTGATTCCGTATTCACCGGGACAAGAAAGACAGCCCTCAACATCTTCCTGTCGCCCTTTTTTCTCTACAAATTCAGGATTAATTACTTCGATTACCCCTTCACCATCACCCATATCCATTATAAATACACGGCGTAATACACCTACCTGCGGAGCCGCAAGTCCTACACCGTCGGCTTTCTGAAGTGTTTCTGCCATATCATCTAGCAGCTGCCATAAACGTTCATTGAACTCGGTAACCGGACGGCTTACCTTATGAAGAAGCTCGTCGCTCTCATTTATGATATTTCGTATTGCCATTCTCATTTTCCTTTCTGTTCGCATATATTTCGGCAACCATTTAAATAATACCGATAGGGTTGATATCTGCAAAAATGGCGACTGACTTGTTCTCAGATAATCTGGAAAACTCCGTAATCAGTTTTGCCGTCATTTGACGCATCATTCTATTATTCCGCGTTTTCATTAGAAGCTTATAACGATACTTGCCGGCAACCCTGCTCACAGACGCAGGAGTCGGATCAAGAACAATTACCGGTAACTCCTTATACTCCTGTGTGACCGCATTTTTCAGCATGCTCATAAAACGCATAGCAGCTTGTTTTACATCCGCCTCAACCAATCCTGTAAACCCAAACAGACATAAATCAGTATACGGAGGATAGCGCATCATTTTTCGTGCGGCAATTTCAGTTTCATAAAAACTGGCATAATCCTGTCTGGATGCTAATTCAATCACATAATTTTCGGGTGTATAGGTCTGTATAATTGCTTTTCCTGTAGAGTCTCGTCTTCCTGCCCTGCCAACCACCTGAGTCAGCAAGGCAAACGTGGTTTCAAAGCTCCTGAAATCGCCGCCATACAGTGATTGATCTGCAGATATGACTCCAACAAGACCGACATTGGGGAAATCAAGTCCCTTTGCTACCATTTGCGTTCCGATCATCAGGTTGTATTCGCCTTTTGAAAACTGACTGAATTTCTTTTCGTATGAAAGCCTTGACATGGTCACATCGGTATTCATCCTGAGGATGGAAGCTTTCGGAAACAGCTC
>DOWI01000390.1:6882-8691 GCA_003519645.1 Oscillospiraceae bacterium | reverse complement strand
AATGCTGTTTGTCAAGGGCGGCGAACTTTTTTCAAATTTTTTATTTTAGACCTTGACTTTTTATAGTTAGTCTTTCCTTCATTGTTCTAAACTTGTTATACCAAAATCAAGTCAAGCAATTTACAAAACGGGTAGTAACCTGCTTTGTAATTATTATACATTGGTTTTTGACCGCTTTCAATGAAAATAATCCAAGGTGCTAATGTTTTTAGCTTAGGCTATGCCTTCTTTACGCTCATGCCAGCNNGTCGCCCTTGGCTACAGCTCCCTCTAAGAGGGGGCCGAGTGATGCGCAGTCTCCGCCTGCCGGAGGGAGTTTGATCTCCATTGTATGAGCTGTACAAGCCATAGGCTAACAATGCAACACGCCTTGCTTTCATCCCACCCAAGATCCGTCAACGATATCCAGCAGTTGGTTCAGATTCATGATTTCAGTAACATTTTCCGGGCGCTCATCCCGTCCGAATGCGTTGATATAAATAGGCTTCATCCCGGCGCCTAGCGCCCCTTGAATATCGTTGACAGGATGATCGCCCACATAGATGCAGCTTTGGCATGCTACGCCGAGACCTGCCGCCGCCCTGCGGAAAATCTCGGGATTGGGCTTGTGTACCTTGTGATCGCCCGAGACCAGAACGATGTCCAAAAGCGGTCTCAGTCCGCTGACGTCAAGCTTGCGATTCTGAGTAAGGGAGGGACCGTTTGTGATTACGCCTATCAGCAAACCTCGTTCTTTTAGCTTTTTTAAAACCTCAATCGCTTCGGGGAACAGCTGGGTATATTCGGGAAAACGAAACTGAAATTCCCGAAATATATAGTGGAAGGGCGGAGCTTCCTCCCATCCCCATTTCTCAAACATGGACAGAAAATAATCCATATAATTCACATAACCGCCATTATTGCGAACCAGCATATCCTGCTTTCTTTTGTTCGCCTCTTCCTGCGGCAGATTCGGAAAATATTTATGCATGAAGAAATCACAGTATCGCATAAATGCCACCGGCCTATTTTGAAGGGTATCGTCGAAATCAAATAGTACCGCGCGTATTCCGCTAACCGCTTTTCCCATAATGGTATCCCGTGCATGCTGGGCGTCACAAAGAATCTGCTTCTGTAGCTCAGCCACCGAATTAAATTTCTTTTCAGGCCTTAAAAACTTAATCAGCGTTACAGGTACATTCTTATCGTACAGGTCGCCCTCAAAATCTGCAATCCACGTTTCGGCGAGGGGCTCTGCCGATCCGACAGTGGGGCGGACACCGATATTTGTAACGCCATGGGCAATTTTGCCGTCAACCTCCACAATCGAGGCGTATACCCCAAATTTCGGACGTACAAAACCGGGCGGGAGGGGCTGATTTATGGTCGGCGCACCAAGAAGATGGCCAAGACGCTGTCCGCCTACTACTTTCATATCAAGCGTAAACGAGTGGCCGAGCAGTCTTGTAGCCTGCTGTATATCACCGCTTTCAATCAAACGGCGGATACGGGATGCACTGACAGGCTGACCGTCAATGCTGACAGGATGGGACACCGCTACCTCAATTCCTAGAGGGGTACAAAGCGCGCGAAGTGTGTCTGCATTTCCCGAACCATCCCTGCCAAACCGATAATTGAATCCACAGCAGACGCGGCGGGCATCCAGGGTTTCATGCAGAAATTCCTTTACGAAGCGTTCAGGAGAATATTCACGTATTTCCTCAAAATCGGCAAGAATCCATTCTTCCACGCCTAATCCCTTGAACACCGCTTTTTTCTGCTTGGCCGACATCAATGCACCCGCCTCTTTTTTGGTGGCAGATGGCGGCT
>DOWI01000390.1:3202-6848 GCA_003519645.1 Oscillospiraceae bacterium | reverse complement strand
ACAGACCGCGGGTATCTCGGAATGGCGTGGTTTTGATTTTTATTCCAGATATATGATGTAATCTGATGCGAAAAATCGTTCATTTTGCATTCCTCTCAGGATATTAATAACCAATGCACTCAAAGGTGCAATGCACAAAGGCGCAAAATAGCGAGTTGCAGCCAAAAACAAAATATTAAAACAATTTATATATTCGTAACACACCGTTTTGGGGCATTCCGAGTCCTATAAACTCCCCCGCCGGCGAATAAACTCTAGTTAGATCCCTCACAGGGCTGCTGAGGCGTCCAAGATCAAGTGGACCGCCGTTTCGAAACCGAACAGCCTGCGCCGATGTTACACTGATATCATCATACTGTTTGAAGATGCTTTCTATGGGCAGAAGATATCGCTCAAGCTCCCCCTTTTCCCCAAGCGACCGCGCCTCATCCAGTGTTATGCACTGATCCAGCGTATAGCCCGCGGCCATGGTTCTTCTAAGAGATGTCATAACGGCACCGCAGCCAAGCTTTTCTCCCAGATCGGCACAGATGGTACGGATATATGTACCCTTAGAGCAATGACAGTCGATGGTAAGCTCGCCGGCTTTTTTATCAAAGTTCAGCAGCTCCAGCGAATAAACCGTAACGGGGCGGGCATCACGCTCCACCTCTATACCCTGTCTGGCAAGGTCATAGAGTCTGACTCCATCACGTTTCAGCGCCGACATCATAGGAGGAACCTGCAATATCTCGCCCCGGAAATCTGAAAGCGCATGTTCAACATCCTGCAAAGAAGGCAGCGTCCAGCCGCTCGCTGTCACGCTGCCCTGAATGCTGCCCCAAATATCCTGTGTATCGCTTGTTATTCCGAGCCGAAGCGTAGCAGTATATCGTTTATCCTGCACAGGCAGCAGCGCCAGCGCACGTGTTGCCTTGCCTGCAAGCAGGGGAAGAACACCCGTTGCCATGGGATCCAGCGTGCCGGCGTGACCAATTTTTTTGGTATCCAGCAAACGGCGAAACACTGCACAGCAAGCAAACGAAGTCATGTTCTGCGGCTTGTCCAAACAAATAATGCCGTTGATATTCATGACCATCCTTTCTGTGATGTAATCTGCAGGGGGCAAGTCAGGATACTTAAGTACGCATATAGGGCAAGGGCTCCGCTCCTGCCTGTTTTAACCTGTGGAGAACCTGCATCATTAAAATGTCATTCCCCAATCACTTTACCAACTGCGCCGAGCATCGTTTCAATCGCTTTATCCACTGGACCGTCGATCATACAGCCTGCAGCCTGTACATGTCCTCCGCCGCCAAGGAGAACGCAGATGGCGGATGCATCGGCATGGCTACCGGTGCGGACACTTACCTTAAATGTACCGTCACGCTTTTCACGCATTGTAACGCCGACCCAAACCCCCTCAATCTGTCGGGGAAGAGGGGCCAGCCCCTCCATATCGTCCTCGTCAGCGCCGCTCTTCTCAATCATATCCGTCATGATGCACATGATGGCACAGCGATCTCCAAGATAAAAGCGCATATTATCAAGTGCCAGCCGTTCCAGCTCGATTCTTGCGCGGGATTTTATATCGAACATGGTGCGGTTGATCATTTCAGAATCCACACCGTAATCCAGCATATCCGCCGCCATTCTTAAGGTGTAGGAGGTGGTATTGGAATACTTAAAGCAGCCTGTATCGGTGGCGATCCCGGTATAGACGGCTGTGGCAATCTCCCGATCAATCTCGACATCAAGCGCCCGTATCACTTCGGTAATTATCATTGTGGTGGCCGCATATTCGGGAATCAGCAGCAGCTTTTGGGCATACAGCGTATTGGAGCCATGATGGTCAATACAAAGTGAAACCCCATCTGCATATACACTGAGCTTTTCCCCCAGGAGACGTGTATCGGCAATATCCACCGCACAGATGAATTCCGGCTCAAACCATGCCGTTTCCTGTAGATTGGCGAATATATAGTCGTATTTTTCCGGAATAGGATCCGAGCACTCCACCCGCGCCGTCTTTCCCAGCTTATGGAGCGCACGGCAAAGCGCAACCCCCGAACCCAGCGTATCACCGTCGGGATAATGATGTGTCATAATCAGAATTTTGTCAGCCTCTCGAAGAGCCGCCGCAGCCTGTGAAATAGAAACGCGTTCACTCATTTTTGTCCGCGCCCCTTTCAATATCATTCAGCTTTTTCAGTATCCTAGCGCTGTANNCCATGGAATCATCCGCCACAAACCGCAGCTCGGGAACATGACGCAGATGCAGTGCCTTGCCCAGTTCACGTCTGATATATCCCTGCGCCGATATAAGTCCCTTGACAGCATTTTTTGTCGCCTCAAAGCCCTCCATGGCGCTGATATACACCTTGGCGTAAGACATATCGTTGGTAACCTCTACTCTTATAACAGTGAGTATACCCGATGTAACACGCGGATCTTTCACAGTGCGGAGTATTGCGGTAATTTCGCGCATTATATCCTCGCTTATACGATCCATCCGATAACCGGCCATAGCTACCTCTCACCTTTCTGACCCACCGCATTTCTGCGGCGACATCTTGGATTTCAGAGATTACAGTCCGTGATTATTATGACCATTAATCACGATATTCCTCTATCACATAAGCTTCGTAAATATCGCCTTCCCGTATGTCATTAAAGCGTTCAAGACCGATACCGCATTCATATCCCTGCGCTACCTCCTTGACGTCGTCCTTAAAGCGGCGGAGGGATGACATTACATCATCTGCAATGATAATACCGTCACGCACAACGNNGTACCGACGCTTGTAATCTTATAAACCTGGCGAACCTCAATGCGGCCGTGCATAACCTCACGCGTTTTGGGTGCCAGCATTCCCTTCATTGCTGATTCGATTTCCTCAATACAGTCATAAATAATCCGATAAAGACGAATATCAACGTCAACCTGCTCGGCTGCTGCCTGTGCAATCGGTTCGGGACGTACATTAAATCCGACAATGATGGCATTCGATGCATCGGCAAGCATGATATCGCTTTCACTTACCGCCCCGACAGCCCCGTGGATTACACAAACGCGCACCTCTTGGTTTGACAGCTTTTCGAGGGACTNNAACCGCCTCAACCGAACCTTGGACGTCGGCTTTCACAATGATGTTCAGCTCTTTCATTTCGCCCTGCTGCATCTGGTCAAACAGATTATCCAGCGTTACCTTTTGATACTGTCTGAACTGTTCCTCTTTGGCTGCAGTCTTGCGCTGCTCTACAAGCTCACGGGCAAGACGTTCATCCGAAACGGCGTTGAAGATATCACCGGAAGCCGGTGCTTCATCAAGTCCCATAATCTCCACGGGTACTGACGGACCTGCTTCCTCAAGCTTATTCCCTCTTTCATCGGTCATGGCGCGAACACGCCCAACGCTTGAACCCGCAACCAAAATATCCCCCGGACGAAGCGTGCCGTTTTGTACCAGAACGGTTGCAATCGGGCCGCGTCCCTTGTCAAGACGAGCCTCAATCACCGTACCTTTGGCGGCACGATTCGGGTTGGCACGAAGCTCTTTCATTTCGGCAACCAACAACACCATTTCAAGCAGCTTATCCATTCCCTGACCGGTATGGGCGGAAACAGGTACGCATATAACATCGCCGCCCCATTCCTCAGGAACCA
>DOWI01000390.1:0-3194 GCA_003519645.1 Oscillospiraceae bacterium | reverse complement strand
ATAATTGAAACATTAGCAGCCTTTGCATGGTTAATCGCCTCAATGGTCTGGGGCTTAATTCCGTCGTCAGCGGCAACCACCAGGATGGCGATATCGGTAACCTGTGCGCCGCGGGCACGCATGGAGGTAAATGCCGCATGACCCGGCGTATCCAGAAAAGCAATGGAATTACCGTTTACATCAACGCGATAGGCACCGATATGCTGTGTAATACCGCCTGCTTCGCCTTGGGTAACGTTAGAACGGCGAATGGCGTCAAGGATTGATGTCTTACCGTGGTCAACGTGACCCATAACCACAACAATGGGATCACGAGGCTTAAGGTTCTGATCGGTATCCTCACTGTCGTCAATAATTCTCTCTTCGATGGTAACAACCACCTCGCGTTCTACCTTGGCATGCATCTCCTCACCAATCAGGTAAGCAGTGTCAAAATCAATTTCTTGGTTAACAGTCGCCATAACGCCCATGGCCATCAGCTTTTTGATAACCTCAGCCGATGTCGCCTTGAGACGGATTGCAAGCTCCCCGACTGTGATGGTGTCACCTACCGTAATTTTGATGGGCTTGCTTTTGCGCTCGGCCTGAATGCGTTTCAGACGTTCGGCCTCGGTCTCATGTTTTCCCCTTGGCCTTCTATACTGCTGATAACGTTGATTCAGTTTTTTCTTTTTGATCGCACCTCCGTCACCCTGTACACGATTGGAGGTTTGCGCCAGCACGTCAAATTTTTCGTCATACTTGCTAATCGCAATATTCTGCGGCGTACGCGTATCCACCATACGCCGTTCCGCCGGAGGCTTGGGCGGGACGGGTTGCTTCTGCTTTTCACGCTGCCCGGTCGGAGCACTTTTCCCGACAGGGGTAGCGGCAGAAGCCGGCATCTTGGCGGCCGGATTTGTCTTTTTCCCCGGGGATGCAGCCTTGGATACTTCTCCCTCGGCTGGGACGGCTTCCGCCTTCTCCTGCTTTTTCTCCTTCGGGGCAGAAGCGGTTGCAAAATACTCGTCAAAATTTTCGACAGCGCTCTCCTGGGTAAAATGCTCAAACACCAGATCAAGCTCATTTTCCTCAAGCGCAGTCATGCTCTTCTTAGGCTCATCCAAATATTTTGCAAGAAGATTGATTACCTCCTTTGAGGTCTTACCAAAATCCTTTGCGACTTCATTTACTCGATATTTTATCAGCATACAGAACCTTCCTCCTTAGAATCACCCATATGGCGGCTGCCCAGCGTTCGAACAGAGTCCGCAAAACCCTTATCCTCAACAGCAAGTACGCCCACCGGCTTTCTGAGTCCAAGCGCACCGCTTATTTCATCCTTACCGAGGGGAATAACCAAAATCTCGGTCTCTGAGTTTCTTGCGGCATACCGCAGTTCCTTTTCCGTTTTCTTCGATAAATCAGCGGCCAACAGCACCAGCACTTCCTTATCCGCAGCAATTAGAGCTGAAACGGCATCAAATCCGGTGGTAAGTCTGCCGCTCCGCCTCGCCATACCGAGCACACCGCACAGACGGCCGCTGATATCCTGATTATTATTCATCGGGCGGCAGTTCCTCCTCAAGTCNNGACGGGCAGATTCCAGGCAATTCCTGCTGGGACAAACGTAAGCGCCCCGTCCCGGCTTGCGTCCGGTGGTGTCAAGTGAAATCTCGCCCTCGGGGCTCTTGACGACCCGAACCAGTTCCTTTTTTGGCTTCATCTCGCCGCAGCCCGTACACATACGCAGCGGCACCTTTTTGGCACGTACCATTTCCCGCCTTCCTTTCTGTAATTATTTCTTGTAAATTATNNAATTATTCCGTTTCCTCTTCCGATATATCTTCACCGTAAAAACCGCTTTCCGGACGTATATCGATTTTCCATCCGGTAAGCTTGGCAGCAAGACGGGCATTCTGCCCCTTATTGCCGATGGCAAGAGAAAGCTGAGAGTCAGGCACCCGGACATGGCAAGAGTGCGCCCCGCCCTCATCAACAACAACACTGACAACCTTAGCAGGAGCCAGCGCGGCAGCAATAAACTCCTCGGGGTTTTCGCTATATTCAATAATGTCTATTTTTTCGCCACCCAGCTCTTCAACAATGTTGGCGACACGGGCACCGCGGGCTCCGATACAAGCTCCCACGGCATCTACATTTTCGTCGCGGCTCAAAACTGCCATCTTGGTGCGCGAACCCGCCTCCCTTGATATCGCCTTAATTTCCACCANNTTCCACCACGCCGTTAAAAATTTCGGGAACCTCCATTTCAAACAGCCGCTTCACAAGACCGGGGTGGGTACGGGAAATCAGCGCCCGAGGACCTTTATCGCCTTCACGAACGTCAACAACAAACACCTTAATGCGGTCTCCCTCGCGGATATCCTCACCACTGATTTGTTCGGTTAGGGGAAGAACAGACTCGGCTTTGCCGATTTCAACGGTTGCCGCACCTGTTTTAGGATCGACACGGGTAACGATCGCCGTGACCAGCTCCTGATTTTTGCGCTGAAATTCCTGCATCTGCTGACCGCGTTCTGCCTCGCGAATGCCCTGACGGATGACATGCTTGGCAGTCTGTGCCGCAATTCGGCCAAACTGCTTGGTTTCAAGCTGTATTCCAACCAAATCGCCCATCTTTGCCTTTTTGGAATAGCGCCGAGCTTCGTCCAGTGTCATCTCTGTGTCGGGATCGCCGACTTCCTCAACAACCGTCTTATTCAATGCCACGCTGAATTCGTTTGTATCAGGATTCATAACCACCAGAATATTTTCTTTTCCTCCGTAATCGCGCTTGACGGCAATTACAATGGCGGCGCGAATTTTTTCCATCAGATAGTCCACAGGAATACCCTTTTCTTTTTCCAGCAGGCGAAGCGCCTCAAAAAATTCTGTGTTTGCCTTACTCATTTTCCGATTCTCCTCCGTATTCATCCTCGTCCCAATCCTCAATGAGATGGACGGATGACGTTTCTTTTCTGGTAAAGTGCAGCTCTTTTTCATTCTCGTCTATGATAATGATTTCTTTATCGTCACAGCTTGACAGAATCCCGGCAAACTCGCGGACACCGTTGACCGCTCCAAAAAGCTTTACCACGACCGGCCAGCCCTTGTATCTTTCAAAATGCTCCGGACGCGTCAGTTCCCGATCAATGCCCGGCGAACATACCTCAAGACAGTATGCCTGAGGGATTGGATCCTTCTCGTCCAGC
>DOWI01000085.1 GCA_003519645.1 Oscillospiraceae bacterium | reverse complement strand
ATGCTGCAGATATTTTTCAACGGCATCCGGAATTTCCTCGGTGGAGGGAGTACCGTATTCCGCAATGGGAACACAACCAAGCGCAATAACAGCTTCCGGCATAATGGGCTGGGAAAGAGGAATGCCTGCAATGGCAAATCCGGTTGCATAAAGAGGATGTGCGTGCACAACCGCCTTTACATCAGGTCTTTTTTTATAGACACGCATGTGCATCTTGATTTCTGAAGAAGGCTTGAAACCGGGGTTTGCCTGAATGACCTTGCCTTCACCGTCAACCTTGCAGATAAACTCGGGTGTCATGAAGCCCTTGCTAACGCCTGTCGGCGTGCAAAGGAACTGATTGTCCCCAATCTTGACAGAAATGTTGCCGTCGTTTGCAGCGACCATCCCTTTGTCGTAGATGCGCTTGCCGATTTCGCATATCTGTTTTTTGATTTCATACTCGGAAGTCATGGTATATTATCTCCTTTATACTTTGGTAGCACGTTTTTAAACAATAGAATCTTGTATTGACCTCATAATAGCACACAAACAAATACAAGTCAACACAAAACGGGTTAGATTATTTTGAGTTTTGCATGGTTTGTGTGGTTTTGGCTTTGATATATGCGGGTTACTGCTTTTATATGTTGTATTATTAAAAACTTTGTACAGAATCCCAATAAACGAATAATTCAATCAGATAAATCATTCAGAAGCCGGTCGATTCCTTCGCCTGAAATTAAGCTTACCCGAAACACTTTTTTGCAGCCTGCCAGTCGAAGCCATCTTTCCGCACGCTCGGCGTTGCCTGTCTTTATATCTGTTTTTGTGACAATCCCTACAACCTCGCGATTCACCATTCCGGCTATATTCGGATTATAAATAGAATATGGTTCTTGGGCTGAGATAACCAGCCCGACGATATCGGCTTCATAAGCGTAGAGGGACAATGCGCCTGCCATGGTTCGATTCTCGGCAAAGCTGCCGGGCGTATCGATTACCCATTTGGTTCTTTTGGCGCTTTGCGTACTCCCACCGGCATATTTAGTTCCTGTAAGCCGGGCTGTAAGCGCCGACTTTCCGCAGCCGCTTCTGCCGATTAAAATCAGCGTTTTCATGTTTTTGTGATGGGGCAGACCGCAAAGCCCAAAACGCTCTGTGCATAATCGACGATGGCGTTCATAGCCGCTTCAGCTTCCGAAACCGTGCCGGTCACAATCAGAGTACCGCTAAAGCGATCCACGAAGCCGAGCTGTACCCCCGATGCTTTTGTGGCGATGTCGCCTGCGATAATGGTGGTTTCGGCGGGCGGTACATTTATGATTCCGATTGCCGAGCGTCTGTAATCGACGGTGGGGTCGAGTCCCAGTTTTGCGTAAAGGCTTTGGTCCGGATTGGCGATAATATGTGCCAGCGTTACCTGTTTTCCCGGAACGAATTCCTGAATAATTCTTGCTTTTGAATCTGCGGAAAGAGAATCAAATATGTTCTGCGCCATGCTTGTGTAACATCCCTTCAATCAATAGTATAGGGCAAAGGCCGCTCTTGCCGAATTATCCGCCGATCTGCGCCTTAAGACCCAATTTCTCAGCCGTATTGCAAAGCTCCTGCATCTTATCATTGGGTGGCGGCATAATATCCCCCATTCGATATTCACGTCCGAGTCCGGTGTATTTATCCCTTCCCAAACGGTGATAGGGCAGAAGGTGAATCTCGTTGACATTCGGCAGGGATGAAGCAAAGCCCGCAATATCGGCAATCTCATCGGGCGTATCATTAAAGTTTGGTACGACCGGAACACGGATGATCAGCTTTTTTGCGTCCCTTGCGATTTTAACGGCGTTTTCGAGAATCAGTCGGTTGGAAACTCCGGTGAACTCTTTGTGTTTATCGGGATTAATATGCTTAATATCCAACAGGTATAGGTCGAGGTAGGGGAGAAGCATCTGTATGATTTCAAAAGATGCGTGGCCGGTAGATTCGATGGCAGTCGAAACGCCCGACTCTTTTGCGGCTTTCAGCAGTGCCGTTGTAAATTCGGGCTGGCGGAGTGCTTCCCCACCCGAGATTGTAAGGCCGCCGCCGGAACGCCGGTAATAGACCCTATCCTTCAAAACCTCATCCATAATCTCTCTGACGGTTACATCGCGTCCGATGGTTTTGACGGTTCCATCCGTGCTCATCTCTTCAATCTCATATCGCTGTGATTCAGGATTGCAGCACCAGCGGCATCTTAGAAAGCATCCCTTCAAAAAAACAATGGTTCTGATGCCCGGCCCATCGTGAACAGAAAATTTTTGTATATCAAAAATCCGTCCGAGGGTATCCATATAATCAGTCATAGGATTTTTACCTCATATTTTCTTACTCCGCCGTTTGCTCGGTACGGTTGATAATGTCATCCTGTAGCGAGCGGGAGAGTGTGGTGAATAAAGCGCTGTATCCAGCGACGCGAACCACAAGGGAGCGATATTGATCGGGGTTTTTCTGTGCGTCCAGAAGGGTTTCGCGGCTGACTACGTTGAACTGCATATGGCTGCCTTTTTGGTCGAAATAGCCGCGTATCAAAGCGATAAAGCTTTCAAGCCCGCTTCTGCCGGCCAGTGCGCTGGGATGAAACTTCATATTGAAGAGGGTGCCGTTTGAAGCAATGAAATGGTCAAGCTTGGCAACTGAATTGCAGGCGGCGGTTGGACCGTGGACATCTCTTCCCGCGGCGGGAGACACACCGTCGGCAATCGGAGTTCCCGCAAGCCTGCCGNNTCGGGTGTGGCGCCAGTCTGGGCGCCCAGCGGCACGTTGGCCGATACCGGATAAAGACCTGCTTGATACTGACCCCCGCGGGGATTTTCATATCTTTCAAGCGGTTTGCTATAGGTGTAGGCAACATCACGGGCGAAAAAGTCCACTTGTGATACATCGTTTCCGTATTTGGGCAGTGCTTCAATATCGCTGAGCAGGCTGACATGCGCTGCTTTTTTCTCCGAGTCGGTTTGATTATTCAAGACAGCCTTATAGATCTCTGCAATTCGGGTTTCATCCAACGATTTGCCAAGGCGGGCAAGCTCTGCAACAATGGCAACGGTAATCTTTTGTGCCTGATCGGCAGGCATGCTTCTGCCGAAATTGTCGTCAAGCGCGTTTTTGAAATCCGCCAATGTGTATTTCTTCTGGTCAAACACAAGGGTTTTGATTGCCCAGAGTGAATCGGTCACATTGGCGATGCCAAACCCCTGCGGGCCGGTGAAGTTATAGACAGCGCCACCTTCCTGAACCGACTTACAACGCCCGATGCAATCCTCAACCATGGAGGAGAGATAGGGGAGGGGACAGCGTTCGGCGTGGGCAACATCGATTGCGTTGTCGGCATTGACCAGCAGCTCGATCATATAATTCATCTGCGCCCTATAAGCATCATAAAACTCTTGGAATGTACCAAACTGTGAGACGTCACCTGTCCGGATACTAATCTGTTTTCCTGCATCCATTCCGTTTGAAAAAACAAGCTCTAGAGGGCGGCACATATTAAAGAATGCGGCGTCATGCCATCCTTCGGTTTTTCCGGCTTTCTGCGGTTCGACACAGCCNNTAATCCCTTGCGTCCGCAAGCGTCAATCCTCTGTTCACAAGCGCCGGAATGATGACTTCATCGTTGTAATAGGCGGGAAGTCCGATCCCTGTACGTGTCAGCTCGGCAGCCTTGATCAGGAATTCGTGGGGCGTGCCGTTCCAGACGCGAACTGAAAGGGACGGTTGGGGCAGCCTTACATGCATAGAAGCTTCAATACACATAAATGATAGAGGGTTTGTAACGTCAACACCCTCGCTGTTTTGCCCGCCTGCAATCAGATTCTGGAACAGGCTGTAGCCGGCAAAGCCCTCGGCAGAAGCAGCATCGCGAACCTTGTTCAGATCGTTCAGCTTTACCCAAACACAATCCATCAGCTCCTGCGCAAACTCCACGGTAACTGCGCCGCTGTCGATGTCGGCTTTATAATAAGGATACATGTACTGATCAAAACGCCCCGGGGAGATGGAATGCCCGCTGGATTCCATCTGGATCAGCATCTGGACAAACCAGAATGACTGGCAGGCTTCATAAAAAGAGGTTGCGCCCTTTGCAGGCACCCTCAAGCAGATATCAGAAATCTGTGCAAGCTCCTGTTTTCTCTGCGGATTGGATTCCTTTTCCGCCATGGAACGGGCAAGCTCATGGTAGCGTGCTGCATAATCGCAGGCAGCGCGGCAACTCAAAATAACCGCATTTAAGAAATGGCTCTTCCTTGCGAAGTCACCGTCGCCGGGATTTAGCTTGGATAAGGCCAGCTCGGCTTCGGTTATAATGCCCTCATACCCAATTTCAATAACCTTGGCATAATCCACAGTTACATGTCCTACACCGTTATAGAAATAGTTGCCGGGTGTGAAGATGTTGTGGTCAATCGCCTGCCTTGCCTCGGGTATCATGTATTCAGTGGCAAGCTCGCTTGTGGTTTTGCCCTTCCAGTATCGATATACATTTGAGAGCGCCTGCTTGGTTTCATCAGATATGTAAAACGGGTCAGCGCTGCGGGTGGCAACCGTATCAAATTCATTTTCCAGCCAATCATATGAGAACTCGGGAAACACCTGACAGCTTCTCGGCGCTTTTGTTGCGCTTCCCACAATCAGTTCATCCGGACGAATGGTGATGGGTATATTTTCAAGAATATGCTTGAATGCCTTGGCTCTTCTGGTGATAATCGGCTCGCCTTCGGTTTGCATATAAGACTCGGTCAACAGCACAGCGCGTTCGGCTTCAATCTCAGGCATTTTCAAAAGAAGATGCTCCACAAGCCGATTGATGCGCGGACTTTTTGTAATGCTGCCAGTATAAAATCCGGACATATTCAAACCTCCATACCAAAAAGGATGTAAAATTGATATTCGTTGTCACATAACAATACAGGCTCATTTTAATACAAAACAAAGGATAAGTCAACCGCAAAACAAACAAAAACAAATAGAAAACATTGAAAACAACATATGATCTACAAAATGAACCACTCCGGGCATACTACCCCACAGCTGGCTGCGGGATAGTATGCCCGGAGTGGTTCATGAAAAAGGAATGCATGGTTGTGGTTCCCTTCGCTCATGTGGCTCTATTGGTAATATGAATGTGTGCAAGATAGATACACTTACATTCATTATAATTTACGTGGGTATTTCAAAGGAATTGCAGAAGGGGCTTTCTGCCGTGGGGGGTGAGTTGGAGGTAGCTGGATTACATTTTCTTCGGACGGCAAGAACCGCACACAAAACAATAGAAATACCCGAAATAATCACACCCCCAACCAGTCCACGGGGACGATAGCGCAGGGTAAAGGTATGATGTCCTTGTGAAATCGGAAGTGCGATAAATGCTTTATACACCGTCTCGGGCTTCACCGATTTTCCGTCAATTTCAGCCTTCCAGCTCCTGTCTGCCGGAACGGATGTAAAAATTACGCCATTTTGGGGCGCATGGAGCGTTCCTGTAATAATGGGTTCTCCAAATTTGTTTCGGGATACCATCAGCGATGTTGGGGACCCTTTATTCAGTTTGTTTGCAACCGCGCCAAATTTCTTTGTATCAAAGGCGGCGGCTGAAGCATGGGTAAACCAGTGTTTGTCGCCTGAAAAAGCCAAAGAAACCACAACTTCGCCGGCTTCCAGCTCTCCAAGCTCAATCACCCCGCGAATAAGACGTTCTCCCTGTTCGTTTATTCTTGTGCCGTTGAGATAGACATGCGTGAATTCAGATAGGTTACTGTCGAGGTAAAACAGAACATTCTGGCGAATTGGATTGTTTATTTTAAAGGAGAGAACACCCGTTTCGCTGGTTTTTAACCGATATCGAGAACCATCATATTTAACCTCACAATGTTCGTAATCCGTGTTTACCTCGAGGGGGGTGTAGCAGACTATTTGTTCCCCTGTCAAAGCCGACATAAATCGGTTCAGCATCTTAAAAGGAGTGGCGGAGTCGCCGAAAGGCATCAGGACATCTTGGTCCGCATAAAAAGCAAGGGGAAGGGCAGTTTGGTTGCGCCATAGGGACAGACCGCCTGCCGAAATGCCGCCAGTGCTAATGCCGGCATCGGTATACCCAAAGCGGCGCTCGTATGGGCTGAATATATATTTCACGCCGAGGATTGAATCCAGTGCAGTGGTTGCGCCGTAATAACGGAATATTTTGCAGTCAGACAGGCAGAACATACCGCATTTTCCGAGGAAATTAAATGTATCGCGTTTCGAGAAGGAGCTGTAATGGCTGACGGCATGGTAACCAACCGACATGCCATCGTTTGCGTTTCTTGCAAGTGTGTTTTCTGTTCTAAAAAAAACATCTGCCGCCAATCCGTCCCGTTCGGCCGCTTTTTGAATTGCGTCGGCTAATTCACTTTTGTAGTGATAAAACTCTTTGTACTGCGTATGATATTCAAAACCCAGCTCGGTGTCCAGATTGTTAAAGGATGCCACTGTGTTTCCCACTAGCTCGGCGCTGACGAGCAAGACAAGCAGCATTGCCGCCCCACGTCTTAGCAATGGTTTTGGATTTACAATCAGAAGTGTAAGTAAACCGTAAATGGTTAACGTAGCCAGGGTTACAGGTNNTTATGACGGCCGCCGCCCCGTAACCCACAATGATTTTACGGCGCGTCAGCCCTTCTGACGCGGTGATTGCCCTTGCAGCGCATGTCAACAACAGGAATATGAGTAAAAAACTATATCGGCAGGGGCACCAAATCGGCGTTTCAGCCGCGTGCCAAAGATAGTCCAGCAGGCTAAAAAACATACTAATCAGCATAACTGCAATCAAAGCGGCATATGCGGTTTTTTCACGCCGTGGAATGCCTTTGTGCAGCAGCCAGACAGGGATCAGCCCAAGCGTCAGCGCACCGCAGTAAATATAGGGCGTCCCCGAATCGGTTATAGAATCGTATGCGCCGAAAGCCATTTTTCCGAGCAGGGTCAGCGGGTCAGCCATAAATCCGAGAAAGACCCAGTCGGCCGATAAGGAGCCCTGACTGTCTATTAAAGCAAACGCAGTCGGCAACGTGAGAAAGGCAGTCAGTCCCGCTGCCAGCACGGCTGCGATGAAAAACCGTCTGACCGCCTTTTGGTTTTCACCTTTTATTTGTCCTTTGAGCCAAAGCATTGCCGCCAAATAAAGCAGGCTGAACACTCCCACCATATAAGCCGTGTAGAAATTAGAAAAGAACAGCAGTGCGAAAGCTACCGTCAGCGGCATTTTTCTCCCAGTGTTTACGAGATGCCGTACTGCAAGAATCACTAGCGGGAGAAGGACAACCGAATCCAGCCACATTAGGTTGAAGAAATACACCGCCGTATATCCCGAAAGGGCATAAAGAACCGAAAAGAGTATATTATGGATTCCGTGTATTCCCACTGTCTTGCGCAGATAAATCGAAAAGGTAAGACCGGATGCGGCAATCTTCATAGAGATGATAAACAGCACCGCATCGGTGATGGAGCCGCGCGGAAATAAAAACATCAACAGTGTAAAAGGGCTGGAAAGGTAATAGGAAAAAAGCCCGACAAAATTCATGCCGAGCCCGGTATTCCATGTGTAAAGCAGGCTGCCCCCGCCGATGACCGTGTCGTAAAGAGCGGCATGATACTCAATGTATTGCTGCCCCATATCCGTAATCAGAACCGAACGTTCACCAAACGGATAGAACCCAAAGATTGCAAGTGCACACAGCCAAAGCACAGCCGTCAGCAGGAATGCCGCGGAGTGGAGAATCCCCGCGGCGGCTGCAGAACGTCTCATATCAGGAAAGAACTCCGTCTATTTTCTTTAATTCTTCATCCGTAAAACTGAGGTTTTTGGCCGCACCCAGATTATCCTCAAGCTGGGCAACACTTGATGCGCCGATCAGTGCCGATGTCGCATATCCCTCCCGAAGCGTCCAGGCAAGTGCCATCTGCGCCAGCGATTGACCGCGAGCCGCGGCAAGTTCATTCAAGCTGCGCACAACCTTCATTCGCTCGGGGGTGATGTCACGTTCGCTCAGGAATGAATGCCGCGCGGCGCGCGAGCCTTCCGGCACCCCGTTTAGATAGCGGTCGGTGAGGAGTCCCTGTGCCAAAGGCGAGAATACGATGCTGCCAATCCCAAGTTGGTTCAGCGTATCAAACAAACCGTTTTTCTCCACGCCTCTGTTAAGCATGTTGTAGCAGGGCTGGTGAATCAGGCAGCGCACCCCCATACTTTTCAGAATTTCGACTGCCTTGCGGGTTTGCTCGGGGGCATAGTTGGAGATGCCGACATATAAAGCCTTTCCGGATTGAACGGCTGTTGCCAGCGCGCCCATGGTTTCTTCCAGAGGCGTATCAGGGTCGTATCGGTGGGAATAGAAAATATCAACATAATCAAGCCCCATGCGTTTCAGGCTCTGGTCGAGGGAAGCCAGCATATATTTTCGGCTGCCCAAGTCTCCGTATGGTCCCGGCCACATGCCATATCC